>DBAW01000062.1:530-3975 GCA_002291855.1 Sphingomonas sp. UBA1000 | reverse complement strand
CCTTGCCGCCGCCGCCGGCCGATGCCTTCATCATCACCGGAAAGCCGATTTCGGCGGCGATCCGCACCGCTTCCTCGGTGTCGGCGATCTCGCCCAGATAGCCGGGGACGACATTCACCCCCGCCGCCTTGGCAAGCTTCTTGGATTCGATCTTGTCGCCCATCGCGGCGATGGCGCCGGGCGGCGGGCCGATAAAGGCGATGCCGGCATCGGCCAGCGCCTGCGCAAAGGAGGTGCGTTCCGACAGAAAGCCATAGCCCGGATGCACCGCTTCCGCGCCCGTCGCCTTGCAGGCGGCGATGATCTCATCGGCCAGCAGATAGCTCTGCGCCGCCGGCGGCGGGCCGAGCCGCACCGCCTCGTCCGCCATCATCACATGCGGGCTGCGCGCGTCCGCGTCCGAATAGACCGCCACCGTGGCAATGCCCATCCTGCGCGCAGTGCGGATCACCCGGCACGCAATCTCGCCGCGATTGGCGATCAGGATCTTCTTGAACATCTTGTTTTTTCCTCGTCCCCGATCGTCTTGTTCCTGATCGTCTCGTTCCCGGTTCCGGGCACGCCGGCCCGGCCCCCTTGTCCTAGGCGCAGGCCCCGGCGCAGGCCCGCGCGGCGCGCATCGGCTCTTCGGCGGCCATCGGCGTCAGCCCCAGCCGGGCGAACAGCGCGCCATCGGCATCGTCGCCGGCATTGGGCGCGGTCAGCAGCCTGTCGCCGGTGAAGATCGAATTCGCCCCGGCCAGAAACGCCAGCGCCTGCGTCGCCTCGCTCATGCTCTCCCGCCCGGCCGACAGCCGCACCATGCTGAGCGGCATGGTGATGCGCGCGACCGCGACCGTGCGAACGAACTCGATATCGTCGATCTTCGCCATCGGCGTGTCGGCCAGCATGTCGCCCAGCACCGTGCCCCTGACCGGCACCAGCGCGTTGACCGGCACGCTTTCGGGATGCCGTTCGAGCGTTGCCAGCGTGTGGACAAAGCCCACCCGGTCGGCGCGCGTCTCGCCCATGCCGACAATGCCGCCCGAACAGACATTGATCCCCGCCGCGCGGACATGGCCAAGCGTATCGAGCCGGTCGGCCATCGTCCGGGTGGTGATCACCCGCTCATAATATTCCGGGCTGCTGTCGATGTTGTGGTTGTAGTAATCAAGCCCGGCCTCGGCCAGCATCTCCGCCTGTCCGGGCGTGAGCATGCCCAGCGTCATGCACGTCTCCAGCCCCATTGCGCGGACGCCCTTCACGATCTCGACGATGCGGGGCATGTCGCGGTCCTTGGGGTTGCGCCAGGCCGCGCCCATGCAGAAACGCTGGCTGCCCGCGTCCTTCGCCTCGGCGGCGCGTTGCAGCACTGCCTGCACGTCCATCAGCTTGGTCGCCTCGACACCGGCATCGGCCTTCACGCTCTGCGCGCAATAGCCGCAATCCTCCGGACAGCCGCCGGTCTTGATCGACAGCAAAGTGCACAGCTGCACCTGATCGGGGGCGTGATGCGCACGGTGGACGGTCGCGGCGCGAAACAGCAGCTCGGTGAACGGCAGGTCGAACAGCGCCGCAATCTCGTCGCGGGTCCAGTCATGGCGCACGGCCGGATCGGTCATCTCCACGCCCATGCTCATGCCGCCGCCTCGGCCGGGGGCATGTTGTGGCCAAGCAGGCGCAGCACATCGGCCGCGCATTCGACGACATTCGATCCGGGGCCGTAAATGCCCTGCACGCCCGCTTCGCGCAGATAGTCATAATCCTGGGGCGGGATGACGCCGCCGGCGATGACCTTGATGTCGCCGCGCCCCTTTTCCCTGAGCAGGCGGATGAGTTCGGGGATCAGGGTCTTGTGCCCGGCGGCAAGGCTCGACGCGCCGACCATGTCGACGCCGGTGTCGAGCGCCAGCACCACCGTTTCCTCGGGCGTCTGGAACAGCGGGCCGGAGACGACGTCGAACCCCATATCGGCAAAGGCGGAAGCGATAACGTTCGCGCCCCGATCATGCCCGTCCTGGCCCATTTTGGCGATCAGGATGCGCGGCTTGCGGCCCAGCCGCCGCTCGACCGCCGCCACGCCGTCGACCACCTGCTGCCAGCGGCTGTCCTCGGCATAGGGCGCGGCATAGACGCCGCGCACCGGGCTGGGAACGGTCGCATGACGGCCGAACACATCCTCCATCGCCGCCGAAATCTCGCCCAGCGTGGCACGCGCCCGCGCCGCATCGACCGCCAGCGCCAGCAGATTGGCGCGGCTGCGCGCGCCGTCGCGCAGCGCCGCGAGCGCGGCCGTCACCCGGCCCTCGTCGCGCGCGGCGCGCACGGCGGCAATGCGCGCGATCTGCGCCTCGCGGACCCGGGCATTGTCGACCTCAAGCGTTTCGATCAGCTCTTCATTCGCCAGCCGGTATTTGTTGACGCCGACGATCACATCCTCGCCCCGGTCGACCCGCGCCTGACGGGCGGCGGCGGCCTCCTCGATCATCGCCTTGGGCCAGCCGGCGGCCACCGCGCGCGCCATGCCGCCTTCGGCCTCGACCCGCTCGATAATCTCCCACGCCCGGTCGACCAGCTCGCGGGTCAGGCTTTCGACATAATAAGACCCGCCAAGGGGATCGACGACCTTGGTCATCCCCGTTTCTTCCTGGATCACGATCTGGGTGTTGCGGGCGATGCGCGCCGAAAAATCGGTCGGCAGGGCAATGGCTTCGTCAAGCGCATTGGTGTGCAGGCTCTGCGTCCCGCCCAGCATCGCCGCCATCGCCTCGATCGTCGTGCGGATGACGTTGTTATAGGGGTCCTGCTCGGTCAGCGACACGCCCGAGGTCTGGCAATGGGTGCGCAGCATCTTGGAGCGCTCGTCCTTCGCGCCCAGCCTGGTCATCACCCGGTGCCACAGCACGCGCGCCGCGCGCAGCTTTGCCACTTCCATGAAAAAGTTCATGCCGATGGCAAAGAAGAAGCTCAGCCGCCCGGCGAATTTGTCGATGTCCAGCCCCGATGCGACACCGTATTTCACATATTCCATGCCGTCGGCGATGGTGAAGGCCAGTTCCTGCACCTGCGTCGCCCCGGCCTCCTGCATGTGATAGCCGGAGATGGAGATCGAGTTGAACTTGGGCATGTTCGCCGAGGTATAGGCGAAGATGTCCGAAATGATCCGCATCGACGGTTCGGGCGGATAGATATAGGTGTTGCGGACCATGAACTCCTTCAGAATGTCGTTCTGAATGGTTCCGTCCAGCTTTTCGGGCGGCACGCCCTGTTCCTCGCCGGCGACGATGAAAAAGGCGAGGATCGGGATCACCGCACCGTTCATCGTCATCGACACCGACATCTGGTCGAGCGGAATGCCATCGAACAGGATCTTCATGTCCTCGACCGTGTCGATGGCGACCCCGGCCTTGCCGACATCGCCGACCACGCGGGGATGATCGCTGTCATAGCCGCGATGCGTCGCCAG
>DBAW01000062.1:0-176 GCA_002291855.1 Sphingomonas sp. UBA1000 | reverse complement strand
GCCAGATCGAACGCGACCGACAGGCCCTTCTGCCCGGCGGCAAGGTTGCGGCGGTAAAAGGCGTTCGATTCCTCGGCCGTCGAAAAACCCGCATATTGGCGGATCGTCCAGGGCCGCCCGGCATACATGGACGCGCGCACCCCGCGCGTGAACGGCGCGAAGCCCGGCAGGCCGGG
>DBAW01000025.1 GCA_002291855.1 Sphingomonas sp. UBA1000 | reverse complement strand
ACGGCCAGATAGCGCAGGCCGACGATCAGCGTCATCATCAGGGCGGCAAGCAGCAGACCAGTCATCGCGGCGCGGCTATAGCGCAGCCTGCACCGCCGGTCATGCAGATTGATGCAGGTTGGATTTGCGCGCGCCGGGCCATTTCAATCGCCCCCCGATCCGCGCTAAGGGGGCATGTGCCGCATGCCCAGACCATGATCACAGCGTCCCGTGCCGGGGGAGCTTGCCCTGCACGGGGGTGGCCGCGCCGTTCCGGGCAGGGCGTGGCGTGACCCGGCCGATCACCATTCTGGGCGGCGGGCTGGCCGGCGGGCTGATCGCCTATGCGCTCAGTCAGAAGCGGCCCGAAGTGCCGTTCGTGCTGCACGAACGCGCCGAGACGCTGGGCGGCAATCATGTCTGGTCGTTTTTCGACGGCGATGTCGCGGCCGAGGACCGCTGGCTGGTTGAACCGTTCATTTCGCACAGCTGGCAGGGCTATGATGTCCTGTTCCCCGAACTCCGCCGGACGCTGACCAGCCGCTACAACTCGATCGAATCCGAACAATTCGACACGGTGCTGCGCCGCGCGCTGCCTGCCGAGCGGCTGCGCCTCGGCTCGACGGTGGCGGCGGTGCCTGAAGAGGCCGAAGGGGCGGTGATCGACACGCGCGGCCCCGGCGATCTCGCCACGCTCGACGCGGGGTGGCAGAAATTTGTCGGGCTGGAACTGCACACCGCCGAACCGCACGGGCTGACGCGGCCGATCGTGATGGATGCGACGGTCGAGCAGATTGACGGCTATCGCTTCGTCTATGTGCTGCCCTTCGGCCCGCAGACGCTGTTCATCGAGGACACTTATTATTCCGACGGCCCCGATCTTGATGTCGAGGCGGTCAAGGCGCGGATCCATGATTATGCGCGGGCCAGGGGCTGGGCGGTGACGCCCGCCAACCGGCAGGAAGCCGGCGTGCTGCCGGTCGTGGTGCGTGGCGATTTCGATGCCTATTGGGCGTCGACCGGCACCGGCATGGCCAAGGCAGGGATGCGCGCCGGGCTGTTCCACGCGACCACCGGCTATTCGCTGCCCGATGCGGTGCGGCTGGCGGCGCGGATCGCGCGTGCGCCCGACCTGTCGGCGGCGGCGCTTGAACGGCTGACCCATGGCCATGCTGCGCGGGCGTGGCGGCGGCGCGGCTTTTACCGGCTGCTCGACACCATGCTGTTCCGCGCCGCGCGGCCGGACGAGCGTTACCGGGTGATGCAGCGTTTCTACGGCCTGCCCGAACCGCTGATCCAGCGATTCTATGCTGCCGAGACATCCGTTTTCGACAAGCTGCGTATCTTGACGGGGAATCCTCCCATTCCCATTCCCCGCGCGATCGGGGCCATCATAAGGAACAGGGCGTGAAAAAGGCGGTGGTGATCGGATCGGGCTTTGGCGGTCTTGCGCTGGCCATCCGGCTGCAATCGGCGGGCATCGACACGGTGATCGTCGAAGCGCGCGACAAGCCCGGCGGGCGCGGCTATTTCTGGGATCGTCAGGGCTTCATCTTCGATGGCGGGCCGACCGTCATCACCGACCCGGATTCGCTCGCCGAGCTGTGGCAGCTGAGCGGCAATGACATGGCGCAGGACGTGACGCTGGTGCCGGTGTTTCCGTTCTACCGGCTCAACTGGCCCGACGGGACGAACTTCGATTATTCGAACGACGAGCCGCAGCTGAGCGCCGAGATCGCCAAGCTCGATCCCGCCGATGTTGCGGGCTATCAGCGGTTCCTCGATTATTCGGCCGGCGTCTACCGCGAGGGCTATCTGAAGCTGGGCGCGGTGCCGTTCCTCGATTTCCGCTCGATGCTCAAGGCGGCGCCGGCGCTTGCCCGCTATCAGGCGTGGCGCTCGGTCTATTCGATCGTGTCGAGCTATGTCCGCAACGAAAAGCTGCGCGAGGCGCTGTCGTTCCACACGCTGCTGGTCGGCGGCAATCCGATGGCGACGAGCGGCGTCTATGCCCTGATCCACAAGCTTGAAAAGGATGGCGGCGTCTGGTTCGCGATGGGCGGCACCAACCGGCTGGTCGCGGGCATGGTGCAGCTGTTCGAACGGCTGGGCGGCGAGGTGCGGCTGGGCGATCCGGTGGTCGAGATCGAAACCAATGGCAGCCGCGCGACCGGCGTGCGCACCAAAAGCGGCTGGCGCACCGATGCCGATGCGGTCGCCTCCAACGCCGATCTCGTCCACAGCTATGGCGATCTGCTCAAGAACAGCCCGCGCGGCCCGCAGGCGGCGCGGCGGCTGCGCCGCAAGCGCTTCTCGCCCTCGCTGTTCGTTGTCCATTTCGGGTTGCGCGGCCGCTTTCCGCAGGTGCCGCACCATTCGATCCTGTTCGGGCCGCGCTACAAGGGGCTGCTCGACGACATTTATTCAAATGGCCGGCTGGCCCCGGATTTCTCGCTCTATCTGCACCACCCGACCGCGACCGATCCGTCGATGGCCCCGGAGGGCTGCTCGACCTTCTATGTGCTGGCGCCGGTGCCGCACATGGGCAAGCTCGACATCGACTGGGATGTCGAGGGGCCGCGCTTTGCCGACCGCATCCTCGACGAGGTCGCGCGCCGGCTGGGCATTCCCGACCTGAAGGACCGGATCGTCGAGCGTTTCCATTACGCGCCGACCGATTTCCAGGCCGATCTCGCCGCCCATCTCGGCAGCGCGTTCAGCCTTGAACCGATCCTGATGCAGTCGGCCTATTTCCGCGCCCATAACCGCGACGACGTGATCCCCAACCTGTATTTCGTCGGCGCGGGCACCCATCCGGGGGCGGGCATTCCGGGCGTCGTCGGGAGCGCCAAGGCGACCGCTGGGCTGATGCTCGACGATCTGGGCGCGTAACCGCCCGCTGGTGAAAGGACCCGTGTTGAAGCGTCTTGCCGTTTATTGCGGGTCGGCCAGCCCGGCCGACCCATTCTACCTCGAACTTGCCCGGCAGGTCGGCCGGGCGCTTGCCGCGCGCGGCATCGGCCTTGTCTATGGCGGCGGCCGGCTGGGGCTGATGGGCGCGGTGGCCGATGCGGCGCTGGGCGCGGGCGGCGAGGTGATCGGCGTGATCCCCGAGGCGCTGACCCGCGCCGAAGTCGTGCACCGGGGGCTGACCGAGCTGCACGTCGTCAAGACCATGCATGAACGCAAGGCGCTGTTCACCGATCTGGCCGACGGCTTCGTGACCCTGCCGGGCGGCGTCGGCACGCAGGACGAGCTGTGGGAAGCGGTCAGCTGGGCGCAGCTCGGCTATCATGAAAAGCCGGTCGGGCTGCTCAATGCGCGCGGTTTTTACGATCATCTGATCGCGTTCAACGCCCATATGGCGGAGATCGGCTTTGTCCGGCCGCAGCATCGCGGCATCCTGATCGTCGAGGCGGAGCTGGATGCGCTGCTCGACCGGATGGCGGCCTATCAGCCGCACCAGACGATCTTCCGCATGAGCCGGGATGAACTCTGAAGCGCCCGGACGCGACGCGCTGGTCGCGCTGGCGGGCGCGAGCATCGCGCGCGGCTCGCGCTCTTTCGCGCTCGCCAGCCGGCTGTTCGACCGGCCGACCCGCGACCGGGCCTGGCTCCTCTATGCCTGGTGCCGGGCGTGCGACGATCTGGCCGACGGCCAGGACCATGGCTTTGAACTGCGCGCGGTCGACGATCCGGCGGCGCGGCTGGCGCGGCTGACCGCGCTGACCGAGGATGCACTGGCCGGGCGCGCGACCGGGGAGCCGGCGTTTGACGGCCTTGCCGCGCTGCTTGCCGAAGTGGCGATCCCGCGCGCCTATATCGACGAACATGTCGCAGGCTTTGCGCTTGACGCGCAGGGCTGGCGGCCGCGCAGCGAGGCCGATCTCATCCGCTATTGCGACCATGTCGCGGGTGCGGTCGGCTGCATGATGGCGGTGGTGATGGGGGTCGATCCCGACGATGCGCCGACGCTGGCGCGCGCGCGCGACCTTGGCCGTGCGTTCCAGCTCGCCAATATCGCCCGTGACGTGCGCGAGGACATGGCCGGCGGGCGCTGCTATCTGCCGCAGGGCTGGCTGGACGAGGCCGGGCTGGCCGCCGACCAGCTGCTCGACCGCCCTGACGAGACCGCGCGGCTGACGCTGCGGCTGACCGCGCTCGCCGAACATTATGAGGCAAGCGCCCGGGTCGGCGCGCGGCGGCTGGCGTTTCGCAGCCGCTGGGCGGTGCTGGCGGCGGCGGGGATTTATGGCGACATCGCCCGCAAGGTCCGCGCGCGCGGGCCCGAGGCACTCGATCGCCGCGTCGTTACGCGCAAGCGCGCCAAGCTTGCCTGGGTGGCGCGGGCCTTGTGGCAGGCGCGCGAGGCCGAACGGTGAGCGACCGGCGGCTCAGGGCCTGGCTGCGCTGGAGCCATTTGACGCTGGGGCTGTCGCTGCTCGTCTATCTGTTCACCGATCTGCGGCTCGACGAGACGGCGACCAACCTGTTCCGCCTGGCTGTGGTGCCGGTGCTGGGCCTGACCGGGCTGTGGATGTGGTCGCAGCTGTCGACCGCGCGGTTCAGCGACCGCGACGATTAGAGCATTTTCAAGCCGGG
>DBAW01000212.1 GCA_002291855.1 Sphingomonas sp. UBA1000 | reverse complement strand
GCGGTTGCCGGCGACCGCGACCGGCATCAGGCCGCGCAGACGGAAGCGCGCGGCTGGCGCAGCCGTGCCGGCGATGCCGCGCGGCGGATCGCCGACATGGCCCGGCGCGACAGCGAACTGGCCGAGGAGCTGGCCGCGCTTGGCCCCCGGCCTGCCGCGCTCGAGGCCGAAATCGACCGTCTGGGCACGGCGCGGGCCGAGGCGGAGGCGGCGACCGGTGNNTGAACCGCAGCCGCATGGCGCTCGCGGCCGACTGAGCGGCGCGCCCTTGCCCTTTCCAGCCGGCCCGGCACCCGCCGCGGCCGGCTTTTTCCTGTCCGCGCGGCCGGGCCGTGGGCGCCGCGCCTCCTCGACAGGAGGGCCGCACTTTACCGGCCGGTAATCTGCGTGGGGTAACGAGGCGGCCCAGCGTTTTCCGCCGAGTCTGCCCCCATGCTGCGCCGATCCATCGAAGCCCTCCCGATCCGTGTGCTGCTCGGCGGCGCGGCGGGGGTGTTGGCCCTGCTCACCCTCGGCTTCGCGACCGACCTTTCGCTGCGCGCCTGGTCGCGCCACGCGGAGGCGGTGCGCATTGTTCAGACGGCCGAGGCGGGGCGCGAGCTGTTCCGCGCCGCCGCGGCCATGCGGCTGGAGCGCGGGGAGGGGCTGACGGCCCTTGCCGGGCCCGCCCCCGATCCCGACAGCGCGCGGATCCTTGCCCCGCGCGCGGAGGCGGAGGCGGCGACCGGTGCGGCGCTGGCGGCACTGGACGCTGCCGAAGCGCGGACCCGGGCGGTCGAGGCGAAGCTGGCCGAGGCGGGCGAGGCGCTGGCGACCGCGCGGGAAGCGCGGGCAGGCGCAGCGGCGCGCGCCGAGGCGAGCGATCTGAGGCGGGTGGAAATGGGCCGGGTGTCGGGCGAGCGTTTTTCCTGCCCGCCGCCGGTGCTGCCCGAACGGGTGGGCTTCGCCTCGGCCGAGGTCGGCACGCCCGAGGCCGAATCGGCGCGGCACGACCAGCTGCTGCGCGACCGCGAACGCATCGGCCCGGTCAATCTGGTGGCCGAACAGGAGCTGGCCGAGCTGAGCGTCGCGCTCGACCGCATGACCGGCGAGCGCGACGAGCTGACCGAAGCGGTCAACCGGCTGCGCGGGTCGATCGGCAGCCTGAACCGCGAAGGGCGGGCGCGGCTGCTCCAGGCCTTTGCCGCCGTGGACGGGCATTTCCGGCGGCTGTTCACCCAGCTGTTCGGGGGCGGCGAGGCCTATTTGCAGCTGGTCGATTCGGATGATCCGCTGGAAGCGGGGCTGGAAATCATGGCCCAGCCGCCGGGGAAAAAGCTGGCCAGCCTGACCCTGTTGTCGGGCGGCGAACAGGCGCTGACCGCCGTCGCGCTGATTTTCGGCCTGTTCCTCACCAATCCGGCCCCGGTCTGCGTGCTCGACGAGGTCGATGCGCCGCTCGACGATGCCAATGTCGAGCGGTTTTGCGACCTGCTCGACGCGATGGCGGCGGGAACGGCGACCCGTTATCTGATCGTCACCCACAATGCGGTGACGATGAGCCGGATGCACCGGCTGTTCGGCGTGACCATGGTCGAACGCGGCGTCAGCCGGCTGGTGTCGGTCGATCTGGGCGCGGCCGAGGCCCTGCTCGCCGCTCAATAATCCGCCCCGCGATTTTGCGTCCCACCCGAAAGGACCTGCCGTGACCGGCCCGACCATTTCCTTCCTGCTCTATCCCAATGTCACCCAGCTTGACCTGACCGGGCCGGCGCAGCTGTTTTCGCGCCTGCCGGGCGCGCGGATCGAGCTGGTGGCGGCAACGCCGGAGCCGGTGGCGACCGATTCGGGCTTTGCGCTGCTGCCCTCGGCGACATTTGCGACAGCGGCGCAGCCGGATATCGTCTGCATTCCCGGCGGCTTCGGCATCACCGGGGCGATGGAGGATGAGGCGGCGCTCGACTGGCTGGTGCGCGCCGCCCCCGGAGCCGAATGGGTGACGAGCGTGTGCGTCGGTTCGCTGATGCTGGGCGCGGCCGGGCTGCTTACCGGCTACCGCGCGACCTGCCACTGGGCGAGCCATGACTATCTGGCGGCATTCGGTGCGATCCCGGTGCGCGAGCGGGTGGTGTTCGACCGCAACCGCGTGACCGGCGGCGGGGTGACGGCGGGCATCGATTTCGCGCTGGCGCTGATCGCGCGCATCGCCGGCGACGATCATGCCCGGTTCGTGCAGCTGGGGCTGGAATATGATCCCGCCCCGCCCTTCGACGCCGGCACCCCGGAACGCGCCGCGCCGGAGATCGTCGCCCGTTACCGCGCGCTGGTCGACCAGACCGCGCCCGACCGGCCGCAGCGTTATCTGGCGGCGGCGGCGCGGCTGAAGGCGCGCCAGCAGGGCTGAGCAGCGGATACAAAAAAGGCGGGCCAGAGCGGCCCGCCTTTCTGTCTGTCGGTCGGATGCCGGATCAGGACTGGATCGGCGTCAGATTGACCGCGGCATATTTGCCGCGACGGTCGACCTCGAGTTCGAACTCCAGCCGGTCGCCTTCGTTCAGGCCCGCCATGCCGGCGCGCTCGACTGCCGAGATGTGCACAAAGGCATCGGGCTGGCCGTCATCGCGCTGGATGAAGCCGAAGCCCTTCATCGCGTTGAAGAACTTGACGGTCCCGCTCGCCTTTTCGCCGGTCAGCTGACGCTGCGGGCCGCCAGCGCCACGCGGCGCGGCGTCGCGCGGCGGAGCACGATCGGTCACGGGCAGCGGCTCGCCTTCGATCTTGAGGTCGGTCGCCGACACGCGCCCGCCACGATCGACGAGCGTGAAGCCGAGCGGCTGACCTTCGGCCAGGCCGGTCAGGCCGGCGCGCTCGACCGCCGAGATGTGCACGAACACATCCTCGCCGCCATCGTCGCGCACGATGAAGCCAAAGCCCTTCTGGCCGTTGAAGAACTTCACGACCCCGGTGCCTTCGCCGATCACCTGGGCGGGCATGCCGCCGCGGCCGCCGCCAAAGCCGCCGCCACCGCCGCCGAAACCACCGCCGCCGCCGCCAAAGCCGCCGCCGCGCGGGCCGCCAAAGCCCCCGCCGCCACCACCAAAGCCGCCGCCGCCGCCGAAGCCGCGATCGCCAAAGCCGCCACGGTCGCCAAAGCTTTCAAAGCCCTCGTCGCCGAAACCGTCCCGCTTGTCCCTGCCACCGCGCTGACCGCGCCGCCCTCTGTCGAAACCCATGCCGTTCAAATCTTTCCCGGTTCGCCCACCAAAACCCGTCAGAACAGGCGCACCGGACGATGGCCGCTCGTTCTCAAGACGCAAAGCCATAGATGCGCCCAAGTTTTGCTATAGCCGAGATTCGCGCCCGCCGCGAACAAAATATCCACAGCCAGACACCGGCATGTTTCGGCCTGTCCGCAGCCACCGGGAAATCATCGCCGTCGAGACAAACAACAAGCGCGGATGCGCCCCCGGCGCTGCATTCCGCTGCCGCGGGGAAGGAGAAAGGCCGGGCGGGACCATCCCGTCCGCCGTCGGACAAAGGCGGCGGCCGTGCCGGCCCGGCCGAATCGGTGCGGCAATGCCGGGCCGCACGGCTATCGGCCATTGAGCGGCGGCCCCGACCGGCCTATGCGCAGGGCATGACCGTCCATTTCCACGAAGAAGACCTGCCGGCCGGTGTGCTCGCCGACGGCGCGATCGCTGTCGACACCGAGACCATGGGGCTGGTCACGCCCCGCGACCGGCTGTGCGTCGTCCAGATCAGCGACGGGCGCGGCGACGAGCATCTGGTGCGGTTCGGCCCCGGCTCCGATTATGCGGCCCCGGTGCTGCGGGCGGTGCTTGCCGATCCCGCGCGGCTGAAGCTCTATCATTTCGCGCGCTTCGATCTGGCGGCGATCCAGCATTATCTGGGCGTGGTCGCCGCCCCCGTCTATTGCACCAAGACGGCGTCGCGGCTGGTGCGCACCTATACCGACCGGCACGGGCTGAAAGAGCTGGTGCGCGAACTGCTCGGCCAGGACATTTCCAAGCAGCAGCAAAGCTCCGACTGGGGCGGCCCGGTGCTGAGCGAGGCGCAGTGCGATTATGCCGCGTCCGATGTGCGCTATCTGCATGCGCTGCGCGACGAGCTTGACCGCCGGCTGGCGCGCGAAGGGCGGACGGCGCTCGCCCAGGCCTGTTTCGATTTCCTGCCACACCGCGCCGCGCTCGATCTCGCCGGCTGGCCGGACATCGACATTTTCGCTCATGTCTGAGCAGCCATGTGATCGGGGCCGGCCCATATCCCGCCGGTCCGGTCCCGAGCGGGGCGGCGCGGCGCGTGTCTGAAGCCGCCGACCGCTCGCGCGACGCGCGCCGGCTATGGGCGCTGCCCGGCAGCAGCCATGACCGGCTGGTGCGGCTGCTGCAGGGCGGGCTGCCGGTGCTGATCGGCGCGCTGGTCGCGATCCTGTCGATCGCGCCGCTGACCGACAGCAACGAGCTGAGTTTCGTGCTCGACAAGAACCGGGTCGATGTCGCGCGCGAACGGATGCGCGCGACCGAGGCGCTCTACCGGGGCGAGGACAGCAAGGGGCAGCCTTTTTCGCTGCGCGCCGGATCGGCCGTGCAGGCGACCTCGCGCGAGCCGGTCGTGCGGCTGAGCGACCTGTCGGCGCGGCTGCTGATGCGCGACGGCCCGGCGGTGCTCGAGGCGGACCGGGCGCGCTATGACATGCAGAAAGAGACCGTCGCCGTCGAAGGGCCGGTGACCTTCCAGTCGGCCGATGGCTATCGGCTGGCGACGCGCGACGTCGATGTCGATCTGAAGGGCCGTACCCTCGCCAGCCGGGGTGCGGTTGACGGCCGGATGCCGATCGGCACGTTTGGCGCGGCGCGGCTGAGCGCCGATCTCAATGCCCGGATCGTGCGGCTGGAAGGCGGCGCACGCTTGCACATCACCCAGGGTCGGGCCAGAGGAGCGCGATGACGATGTTCGCCCGTATCTGTGCGACGCTGGCCCTGGCGCTGGCCGGCCCCGCCGCCGCCCAGGCGCTGCGCGGCCACAACACCGCTGCCCCCGTCGATGTCGAGGCCGACCGGATCGAGGTGCAGGACCGCGCCGACCGCGCGGTGTTTGCCGGCAATGTCCGCGTGCGCCAGGGCGATCTGTCGCTCGACGCCGCGCGGCTGACCATCGCCTATGACCGGCAGGGCGGCGATGGCCTGCAGATCGAGCGGCTCGACGCCGCCGGCGGCGTCACCGTGCGCAGCCCCAGTGAGACGGCGCGCGGCCAATATGCGATCTATGACCTCAACCGGCGGCAGATCACGATGCTCGGCGGTGTTACGCTCAACCAGGGGGCGAACACCATTCGCGGCGGGCGGCTGGTGATCGATCTCAACAGCGGGCGCGCGAGCGTCGACGGTGCCGCGGCCCCGGGCGCGACGACCGGCCGGGGCGGCCGCGTCACCGGGCGATTCACCGTGCCGCAGCGCCAGGACAGCCCGCAGCCGCCGCGCTGACCCCGGTCCCCGCATCGGGCCGGCCCGGCGTCGGCCTGGCCGCCATGCACAAAGCTTGCCAAGCGCCGTTTCTTCACCAATCATCAACCGCGACCTGCGATCGCCCGGAGCCGGCATGACCGAACTCGTCCACCCCGAAGCCGCCCGATCCGATGCCGCCCCGGCGGCGGAATCCGCCCCGGCGGGCGGGCTGGCCGTGGTGTCGATCGCCAAGGCCTATGACCGGCGCACCGTGCTGTCGGATGTGTCGCTGTCGGTCGCGCGCGGTGAAGTGGTCGGGCTGCTCGGCCCCAATGGCGCGGGCAAGACGACCTGCTTCTATTCGATCATGGGACTGGTGAAGCCCGATTCGGGGCGCATCCTGCTCGACGGGCAGGACATTACCGGCCTGCCAATGTATCGACGCGCGATCCTGGGGCTGGGCTATCTGCCGCAGGAAACCTCGATCTTTCGCGGGCTGAGCGTTGAACAGAATATCTCCGCCGTGCTCGAACTGGCCGAGCCGGACCAGGATGCGCGCGCCGCCCGGCTGGAAACGCTGCTCGACGAATTCGGGCTGGCGCGGCTGCGCGGATCGCCGGCCATGGCGCTGTCGGGCGGGGAAAGGCGGCGCTGCGAGATTGCCCGGGCGCTTGCCGCCGATCCGTCGATCATCCTGCTCGACGAGCCTTTTGCAGGCATCGACCCGATTTCGATCTCCGACATTCGCGATCTGGTCAAGCAGCTGAAACAGCGCGGGATCGGCGTGCTGATCACCGATCACAATGTCCGCGAAACGCTCGACATCGTCGACCGCGCCTGCATCATCTATGATGGCCGGGTGCTGTTTGCGGGCAGCCCCGAGGCGCTGGTCGCCGATGCCAATGTCCGCCGCCTGTATCTGGGCGAGGGCTTCGCGCTGTAGCGGCGGGCATGGCGCTTTCCCCCCGCCTCGACCTGCGCCAGTCGCAATCGCTGGTGATGACGCCGCAGCTGCAGCAGGCGATCAAGCTGCT
>DBAW01000021.1:4170-8154 GCA_002291855.1 Sphingomonas sp. UBA1000 | reverse complement strand
CGCGAGCATCGCCGCGTCGGCCGGCGGCGCGGACTGTTCCTGCGCGGCCTGGACGTGATCGGACAGGATGTCGAACGCGCGCAGCAGCACCTGCACAACGCCGGCCGACGGCGCGATGCGCCCGGCACGCACCTCGTCGAGCACATTCTCGAACCGGTGCGAAAAGGCGAGCAATGCCGCATGGCCGAACGCGCCCGACCCACCCTTGATCGAGTGGACGGCGCGGAACACCCCGGCGATCGTTTCCGAAGAGGTGTCGCCATCGGCCATGGCCGACAGCCCCTGTTCGGCCGCGATCAGCCCTTCGGCGCATTCCTCGAAAAAGATCGCCTGGATTTCGTCGAGCTCGTCGCTCACGGGCACACACGGCGGATCGCCGTCCCCAGCTTTTCGGCATCGAACGGCTTGGTGATCCAGCCGGTCGCGCCGGCTTCACGCGCGCGGGCCTTTTTCTCGTCGGAAAACTCGGTCGACAGCACGAGGATAGGCACGCCGCGGAAGCACGGCTCGGCGCGCACCGCCTCGATCAGCTGGAACCCGTCCATCTTGGGCATGTTGATGTCGGTGATCAGCAGGTCGGGCTTGACCTCGTGCATGCGCTCCAGGCCATGCTCGCCGTCATTGGCGGTTTCGATGGTGAAGCCCTGCGCACCCAGCGACGCCTTCAGCAGCATCCGCATGCTCGCCGAATCATCGACGGTCAGGATCAGCTTGCTCATTGTTCCCGTTCCTTTTCCATCTCAAGGCCAAGCGGCTCTCCAAGCCGGCAGGCGGCCACCCGCGCGAGAAAGGCCTCGCTGGGCGCGTTGATTGCAAAATGAAGACCCTCGGCCTGCGCATGGGCGCGGGCCGCGACGAGCAGCTGCAGCATGGCCTGACCGACATTTTCGACCTGCGACGCATCGATGGTCATGTCGGCATGGGCGTCCGCCGCGTGAACGAAGCGGGCCTGCAGGTCTTCCGCGGCAACGGTGGTTCCGTTCGCGGGAAGCACGATGGGCTGACCGGCCCCGGCCGGATCAGGCAGCGATGGCGTTGATGTCATTCTTGGCCTCGTCAAGGGCTGTTTCGAGCTGCTGGAAGCTGGGGGCATGGGCCGACGGGGTCAGCCGGCGCGCGATCTCGGTCGCGACCTGGATCGGCACGCCCTGGGCGTAGGCAACGATCGCGGCCTTGACGATGGTGTAGGGCTTGGAATCCTCCTCGATCACCTCGGCCAGTTTCGAGGCGAGCGGCCCGACAAGGCAGTAGGACAGGAGGACCCCGAGAAAGGTGCCGACCAGCGCGCCGCCGATCATCGCACCCAGGATTTCGGTCGGCTGATCGATCGAGGCCATGGTCTTGATGACGCCCAGAACGGCGGCGACGATGCCGATCGCCGGCAGGCCGTCGGCCATGCTCTGCAGCGCATGCTGCGGGGCCATTTCCTCATGATGGTGGCGCTCGATATCCGCCTCCATCGCCTCGGCGAGCTGGTTGGGGTCATCAAAGCTGACCGTCATCATGCGCACATAGTCGCAGACGAACTCGATCAGGTGATGGTCGGCGAGGATCTTCGGGTAGCGCGAGAAGATCGCGCTTTCTTCCGGATTGTCGATATGCGGTTCGATGCCGGTCGCGCCCTTCTTCTTGAAGGTCGTGAACAGGATGAACAGCATCGACAGCAGGTCGCGGTACAGCTCGGTCGTCCAGCGCGGCCCCTTGAACGAGCGCCCGAGGCCCTTGCCGGCGAGCTTCACCGTGTGCATCGAGTTCGCCACCAGGAACGCGCCCAGGGCCGCGCCACCGATCGCCATCATTTCGTGCGGCAGCGCATGAAGGACGATGTCCATCTTGCCGCCCGAGATGATGAAGCTGCCGAACACGCAGCCCATGATGATGAGAAGTCCGATACCGTTGATCACATGCACCACCCGGCCGCAGCCGCCCTCCGACGAATAAACACGTTATAGGATGAAACCGGCCGGGCCGTCCGAAGGGCGCCAGAATCTCGCATGGCCATCTCGCATGGGCATCTCGCAAGCCTGTCTCGCCGCGGCCGTCCGCGCCGGCCGGATGCGGGCGGGCCGGACAGGCGACTTGCACCCGATCGCACCCGGATCACAGTTAATCGTCTAAAATGGGGGAAAAGACGGAGTGTCCGAATGTCTCTGGCGACCTATCAGCGTGTCCGCAGCATGGCGGAAACCCCGCGGGCGATGGAATATCGCCTGATCGGCCAGATCACCGGCGAATTGCTGGGCGCGTGGGAAAACGGGCTGCGTGGCCCGGCGCTGATGCCCGCGCTGCACCGCAACCGCGAAATGTGGAGCACATTTTCGGCGGCGTGCGCGGCACCCGGCAACGAACTGCCCGACCAGTTGCGCGCCGCGATCATCTCGCTTGCCCTGTGGGTCGACCGGTTCACGACCGACGTGGTGGCCGGCCGCGACACGATCGAGCCGCTGGTGATCGTCAACCGGTCGATCCTCGAAGGCCTTGGCCAGGGCCGCGCCGCAGCCGCCTGACCGGCCGGTTCAGTGCAGTGCCCGTTGACTGATTTGGCCGCGCGTCCGCCTGCCCGGGCCTAGCCCTGGGGACGGTCCGCCATCATCCGGTCCAGATTCGCGAACGCGATCCGCAGGACCATCAGCAGATTTTCATATTCATACGGCTTTTCAAGAAAGTCGCAGGCGCCGGCCGCCAGCGCGTCGACCGCCACATTTACATCCTCATGGGCGGTGATCATCACCACCGAAAATGGCAGGCGCTGCCCGACAATATGTTCAAGAACGGCCAGCCCGTTCAGCCCGGGCATGTAATAATCGAGCAGCACGACCCCCGGATCGAGGCTGCCCGCCCGCGCGGCGAATTCGGTGCCGGAATCAAAGGCGTCGATATGGGCATCGGTCAGCGTCGCCAGCAGCAGCTGTAAAGACTGACGCACATCGGCGTCTTCGTCGACGATGTAGATATGCCGCATCCGACCTGTCTCTCTCCCCCTGAACGGCCGGTTCAAGACGAGGACCTTAACCTTGGTTGCACCGGGCCTCAAGCATTGATGGACCGGCGTGCCAAAAAACGTCCGTTTCGGTTATGACTTGCACCACGGCACCACCGAGCTATGCTTTTGCGAAGAAGTCGTTTAGACACTGAAACGCACCAGTAACACGAGTAGCCGTCGGCAACCGCGGCAGAGGGTCCAGATGAGGTGACGGGGATCGCCCGCCCTGTGCATGTCGCGCCGACCTCAGCGCCGGGTCACGGCCGGCTGCCCCTTTCTCCCGCGCCGCTGTCGCCCGCCGATCTTGAACCGATTGTCCGTTTCGCCGCCGAGCTGTGCGGCGCGGACGGTGCGGCATTTGCCGCGCCGACGGCCGAGGGCGGCCATGTCCTGATCGCGCGCACCGGCGCATTGCCCGACCATATGCCCCCGGTGGCGGACGCCAATCTGCGCGCCGACAGCGTCCGCTGGGTCGCCGATCTCGATGCCGGTGCCCAGGGGCTGGGCGCGGCGCTGACGGCAGCGGGCGTTCCGGTGCGCTTTCTGGCCGAAGCGCCGGTGGTCGAGGATGGCGGCCGTTGTGCCGGGGTGCTGTTCCTGATCGGCACCGCGCCGCGCCCGGCAGGGTTGAGCGCCACGGAACGGCACGGGCTGGAGCTGCTGGCCGCGCAGATCCTCGGCCTGGTCCGGCTTGCCCAGACCCGGGCCGGGCTGGTGCGGCAGACCCAGCGGCTGCGCGCCCGCCAGGCCCGGCTGACCGACAGCCGCCGCAAGCTGGCGGAACTGTATCGCTCGGCCCCGGTCGGCCTCTATCTGCTCGACCGGCGGCTGCGCTGCCGCCAGATCAACCCGCGCATGACCGCGATGCTGGGACTGGGCAGCGGTGAGGGCGTGCCGCTTCCCGCCGGGTTTGCCGCACTGATGGCCCCGGCGCACCGGCACGTCATCGATCGCGGCGAAACGCTGACCGACCTGCCGGTCGAATATCTGCTGGAAGGTGC
>DBAW01000021.1:0-3755 GCA_002291855.1 Sphingomonas sp. UBA1000 | reverse complement strand
CTGGGGCTGATCGGCGCGGCGCTCGACGTCACCGCCGCGCTGGCCCAGGAACGGCGGCTGCGCGAGGCCGAGGAACGCTACCGGCTGGCGCTCGGGGCGACGCGCGACGCGATCTGGGACTGGGACCTGAGCGAAGACCGCATCATCTGGTCCGACGGCATCCAGACCCAGTTCGGCCATATGCTCCCCGGCAATGAAAGCCCGGTCGACTGGTGGACCCAGCAGGTGCACGCCGATGACCGCGCCCGCGTGGTCGCCGATCTGCAGGCGAATATCGACGGCACCGCGCTGCACTGGAGCGCCGAATACCGGTTTGCGCGCGCCGATGGCAGCTATGCGATGGTGCTCGATCGCGGCACGCTGATCCGCGACGAGCATGGCCGGGTGATCCGCGCGATCGGGGCGATCCTCGACCAGTCGGACCGCAAGGCCGCAGAAGCGGAACTGCGCGAGACGCAGGAAGATCTGCTGCGCGTGTCGCGGCTGACGGCGATGGGCGCGGTGGCGAGCACGCTGGCGCATGAGCTGAACCAGCCGCTGACCGCCTGCGCCAACTATCTGGCGCTGCTGCGCACGCCCAAGGCCGAGGCGGCCGACGGCCAGTATATCCGGCTGATGGCGGCCGAGCGGGCGACGGCGGAAATCCTGCGCGCGAGCGAGATCGTCCGCCGCATCCGCCGCTTTGCCTCGACCGGCGAGTTGAGCCGGCGGGCCGAGCCGCTCGCCCCGGTCGTCTGGCGGGCATGGGAATCGGTCAGGCAGCTGCCGGGCGCGCAGGGCGTGCAGTTCGAGGTGCGGCTGGATGCGCCGGCAGCGGTCATCGCCATCGACCGGGTGCAGATCGAACAGGTGCTCAACAACCTGATGCGCAACGCGGTCGAGGCGATGACGGGACGGCCCGACCGGCGGCTGCTGATCACGGCGGCGCGCGACGGCGAACAGATCGTCGTCCGCATCGCCGACAATGGCCCCGGCCTGACGCCGGAGATGAAAACCCATTTGTTCGAACCGTTCCGCACGACCAAGGCGACCGGGCTTGGCCTCGGGCTGCCGCTGTGCCGGACGATCGTCGAAGCACATGGCGGGCGCATCTGGGCCGAGGACCGTGAAGGCGGCGGCGCGGTGTTCGCCATCGGCCTGCCCGACGAGATGCCGGCCGCACCGGAGGGCGCCCCCGCGCGCTAGTCTTCGGCCGCGCGCCCGCCCGCCCCGGCCCGTTATCCCGGCCGACCGCCACCCGCCTTGCCGCGCCGTCCTATAATGAGCGCTGGAACGGCATTGGCGGGACAGCATCTTGAAGGGCGTGATCTTCAACCTGATCGAAGAGGTTGTCGCCGAGGCATTCGGGGCGGACGCATGGGATGCGATGCTCGACAGTGCCGGACTGGACGGGGCCTATACGTCGCTCGGCAGCTATCCCGATGCCGAGCTGACCGGGCTGGTCAGGGCCGGAGCAGAGCTGACCGGCACCCCGGCCGACGCGCTGGTGCGCGACATCGGCCGGCTCGCGATTCCGCGGCTTGAGGCACGCTATCCGCAATTCTTCGCCGGGGCCGGCGATGCGCGTGCCTTCATCCTTGCGCTCAACACCATCATCCATCCGGAAGTGCGCAAGCTCTATAGCGGCGCGCATTGCCCGCATTTCCATTTCGCCACCCAGGGACGCAGCCTGCTGCTCGGCTATGACAGCCCACGCCGGCTGTGCCATCTGGCGCATGGGTTCATCGACGGTCTTGCCCTGCGCTATGACGAGCAGATCACGGTCAGCCAGCCGCGCTGCATGCACCGGGGCGACGCCATGTGCCAGCTGCAGATCGACTGGGCATGACCGCACAGCCGCTGCCCGGCAGTTTCGCGCCCGCCCCCGACGCCGCCGCCACACCCGACGCCGACGCGATCATCCAGCGGCTCGAGGCGCGGCTGGCGCGCGAGCGGCAGGCACGGCTGGCGGCAGAAGAGATTGCCGAAAAGGGCCTGCGCGACCTGTATGTCAGCCGCAACCGGCTGGAGCTGCTCTACCGCATCGTCAACATCGCCAATGAAACCGACGATCCGCTGACCGCGATCGGCGATGCGGTGCGCGAGATCTGCCTTGGCAGCGGCTGGGCGTTCGGCCACGCGCTGGCGCTGGCCGGCGAGCAGGCCGATGCCGGGCTGAAGAGCACGGGGCGCTGGTTTGCACAGATGCCGGACCAGCTCTTTCCCTTTCTCCACGCCTCGCAGCACCGCGTGTTTGTACCGGACTCATCGCTGGTCGGCCGGCTGCTGCGCGAGCGGCGACCGTGCTGGACCGGAGATCTGTCGGGCGACAGCGGCTTCACCCGCGCCGCCGCCGCGCGCCGCTGCGGCCTGGCCGGCGCGGTCATCGTCCCGGTGCTGGTCGGGTCGGAACTGGTGGCGGGGATGGAATTCTATCTCGCCGATGCGCAGCCGCCCGATGACGAATGGCTGGAACTGCTCGCCCAGGCCGGTGTCCAGATCGGCCGCGTGTTCCAGCGCGAACAGCATGCCCGGCAGCTGATCGACAATGCAACGCGCGATCCGCTGACCCGCCTGCCCAATCGCGGCTGCTTCGAAGACCGGCTGCGCACCGGCTTCGCCGCCGCGCGCACGGGCGAACCGGGGCGGATCGCGGTGCTGTTCATCGATCTGGACGGGTTCAAGCTGGTCAACGACACGCTCGGCCACCCGGCCGGCGATGCGCTGATCAAGGCGGTGGCGGCCCGGCTGGGCGATGTCGCCGCGCGGGTGGGGGCAGAACCGGGGATGGACGATCTGCTGCTGGCGCGGCTGGGCGGGGACGAGTTCGTGCTGATGGCGCAGGGCGACGGCATCGCCGCCAGGGCCGAGGCGATGGCCGCCGCCGTCCACGACGCGCTGGCCCCGCGCCACCTGATCGCGGGCACCGAGGTCAGGACCATGGCCAGCATCGGCATCGCCATCGACGATGGCCGCAGCAGCGACGCTGCCGAACTGATCCGCGACGCCGACATTGCGATGTTCGCCGCCAAGTCCAAGGGCGCGGGCCGCACCGCGCTGTTCACTGCCGCCATGCGCGCCGAAGCGGTGGAGCGATTCGCGATCGAAACCGATCTGCGCGCCGCGCTTGAGGACGAGGCGTTCGAGCTGCATTACCAGCCGATCGTCACCCTGGCCGACCGCGAGGTGGTCGCGTTCGAGGCGCTGCTGCGCTGGCGCCGCGCCGACGGGCGGCTGGAAATGCCCGACAGCTTCATTCCGGCGGCGGAAAAAAACGGCCTGATCGTCGCCATCGGCACCTGGGTGCTGCGCGAGGCTTGCCGCACGGCGGCGCGCTGGCGCGGCCAGCTCGGCACGCGGCGCTTCCATCTGAGCGTCAACATCGCGCCGCAGCAATTCCAGCAGCCCAATTTCGTCGATCAGCTGTGCGCGATCCTGCTGGAAACGGGGGCCGACGCGCGCGACATCTGCCTCGAGCTCACCGAGAGCGCGGCGATGGTCAATCCCGCCCATGCCGCCGCCACCGTCGCGCGGCTGCGCCAGCTTGGCCTTGGGGTCAGCGTCGATGATTTCGGCACCGGCTATTCGGCGCTCGCCCATCTTCAGCACATGCCAGTCGACACGCTGAAGATCGACCGTTCGTTCATCACCGCACAGCAGGCCGGCAATGCCGACTGGGCGATTGTGGGTGCGATGGCTCAGCTTGCCGAGGCGATGCAGCTCAACGTCGTCGTCGAGGGCATCGAAAGCGACTATCAGCTGGGCGAGCTGGAGCG
>DBAW01000200.1 GCA_002291855.1 Sphingomonas sp. UBA1000 | reverse complement strand
GAGCAGCATCGCCCCTTCGATCCCCGCCAGCAGGTGATGCGCGGCCGGCGTGCGTGCCCCCGCCGGCAGGTCGAGCCGGTCATCGATCCAGCCGGCAAACAGATCGGCGATTGCGCCGGCGATCCGCCGCTGCGGCTCGGTGCCGCGCGCGGCGCCCGCCGCCAGATCGAGCCACAAATGCATGAACGGCCTCAGCGCCGGGTCGGCCATCCCCGCCCACACCGCGCGCAGCAGCGCCGCCCAGCCGAGCCGCGTGCCCGGCGGCAGCGCGGCGGCAAGGATCGCGGTCAGCCGCCGCGCGATGCGGTCGAGCGTCAGCGCCAGCAGCTCGTCCTTGTCGGTGAAGTAATAGAGCAGCATCCGGTCGCTCGTCCCCGCCGCGCGGGCAAGCGGCCTCAGGCTCGCCCCGGCCATGCCATAAGCGAGCAGATGATCGGCCATCGCCTCGATGGCGGCCTCGCGCCGCGCGTCCTTCACGTCCATCGCATCTTGTCCACCGCACCGGCCATAGCGCAGAATTGCTGTAGCGGTCGCTACATATTCTGCTATGTAGCAGTCGCTACATATTGGCGCAGGGAGAATGTCCGATGACCGGGTTCTGGAAGAAATGGCTGGCGGTCTGGTGTGCGGCGGTGGTGATGTTCGGCGTCGTGCTCGCCTCGGGCGCGCATCCGGCGACCGATGCGCCCGTCGATCTGCTCTATGAGCTGCTCAATCCCACCCAGCCGGCCGCGTTCACCCCGGCGCTGCGCTTTGCAACCGGGCTGATGGGCGCGCTCACCATCGGCTGGGGGCTGACCATGGCGGCGACCATCGGTGCGGCGCTGCGCGCCGGGCCGGACGGGGCGGGCACATGGCGGCGGCTGACCGGCGCGATCCTGATCTGGTTCGTCGTCGATTCGGGGCTGTCGATCCTGACCGGCTTTGGTCTCAACGCCGTGTCGAACGCGGTGTTGACGGCCGGCTATCTGCTGCCGGTCTGGCGGTCAGGGGTGTTGGCTGGGCGTTGATCGCCGTTGTCTTGGAAGAACGCGTTTTCAGGGCGGCTTCCGCCACACGGGCGGCACCAGGGTGCTTTGCGTGGTCGCGGCACCGGCCCGCTCCCCCACCCGGCCTCCCATAGCATATCCTGCCGTGGGGAGGCCGGGTGGGGGAGCGGGCCGGTGCAGCCCCTGCGGCGAAAGCCGCACAAGCTAATCGTGCGCGCGGCCGAAATCGGGGCGGGCGTCGTCCTGCCCCTGTTCGATGATGCCGCGCCGGATCGCGCGGGTGCGGGTGAACAGGTCGAACAGCATGTCGCCATCGCCCCAGCGGATCGCGCGCTGGAGCGCCGACAGATCCTCGCTGAACCGCTGGAGCATGTCGAGCACCGCCTCGCGGTTGGCAAGGAACACGTCGCGCCACATGGTCGGGTCGGACGCGGCGATGCGGGTGAAATCGCGAAA
Organism: Sphingomonas sp. UBA1000; assembly: GCA_002291855.1. Classification (GTDB taxonomy): domain Bacteria; phylum Pseudomonadota; class Alphaproteobacteria; order Sphingomonadales; family Sphingomonadaceae; genus Sphingomonas_B. Next base: position 5,232 of record DBAW01000200.1, on the reverse strand, counting down.
GCCGCCGGCCGAATATTTGATCACTTCGGACCGGGTGACGGTTTCAAGGTCGGATGCGGTGCCGACGATCGTGTAGGCGATCAGGTGCGGCAGATGCGACGTGACGGCGAGCACCAGATCATGATGTTCGGGCGTCATCTGATCGACCTCGGCACCCAGCCTTTCCCAGAACGCCTGCAGCCGGGCAGCGGCGACGGGATCGCCGCCTTCGACCGGGGTCAGGATGCACCAGCGGCCATGAAACAGGCTGGCAAAGCCTGCCTCCGGCCCGCTGTTCTCGGTGCCCGCGACCGGGTGGGCGGGGACGATCTGCCGCGCCGGGATCACCGCGCCCAGCGCCGCGGCGACGCTCGCCTTGGACGAGCCGACATCGGACACGATGGCATCGGCCGGCAGGTCGGGCGCGATCAGTTCGGCCACCGCGCCGATTGCCCCCACCGGCACGCACAGGATGACCAGATCGGCATCGGTGACGGCGGCCCCGGCATGATCGGCAATGTCGTCGCACAGGTTGAGCGCGCGCGCCGTCTCGCGCACCGCCGGGTCGGCGTCATGCCCGGCCAGCTGCACGCCGGGCATGTGCTGGCGCACCGCCCGGGCGATGGACGAGCCGATCAGGCCCAGCCCGATGATCGAGACGCGGCTGAACGGCAGCATCAGGCCCGTTCGGCCAGCGCCCTGAGCGCGGCGGCCACGCCCTGCATTTCATCGGCCGTGCCGATCGAGATGCGCAGCCCGTTGCCCAGCCCCTGGCCGGGCAGCCAGCGGGTGATGTAGCCGGCATCCATCAGCCCGCGATACGCCTGTTCGGCGGTGAGCGCGCCTTCGAACATCACCAGCACGAAGTTGGCGCGCGACGGAATGGCGCGCAGCCCCTTGTTGCCCAGCGCCGCGATCTCGCCTTCGAACCAGCTCCGCCATTTGGCATTGTGATCGCGGCTGGTGGCGACGAACGCATCGTCGGCCAGTGCCGCCACCGCCGCGCGCTGACCGCCGATGGTCATGTTGAACGGCAGGCGGATGCGGTGCATCGCCTCGATCAGCGGCGCCGCGCCATAGCCCCAGCCCAGCCGTTCCGCCGCCAGCCCGTGGATCTTGGAAAAGGTGCGCGTGATCAGCACGTTGGGCGCGGTCTGCGCCAGTTCCATGCCGCCATCGTCTTCGCCCGCGCCCAGATATTCGGCATAGGCATGGTCGAGCACCAGCAGCACGTGCGGCGGCAGCCCGGCATGCAGCCGTTCGATTTCGGCGCGCGGGGTGTAGGTGCCGGTCGGGTTGTTGGGGTTGGCGATGTAGACGATGCGGGTGCGCGGGGTCACCGCCGCCAGGATCGCATCGACATCGGTCGCATAATCGCGGTCGGGCGCGATCACCGGCGTCGCGCCGACGCGCCGCGCTGCAATCTCGTACACCGCAAAGCCGTAGCGGACGAAAATCACCTCGTCGCCCGGCCCGGCAAACGCGCCGGCGGCCAGATGCAGCACCTCGTCCGAGCCATTGCCATAGATGACCCGCGCCGGATCAAGGCCATATTTGGCGGCAATCGCCTCGCGCACCATCGCCGCGCCCGCATCGGGATAGCGTTCCAGACTGTCGGCCGCCGACTGATAGGCCGTGCGCGCCGCCGCGCTGGTGCCGAGCGGGTTTTCGTTCGACGACAATTTGGCGACCTTGCGGCCGTCATCGGTGGTGGCGCGCCCGGGGACATACGGCGCGATCTGCATGATCCAGTCCTTGGCGACCGGGGCCTGTGACGTTGCGTGATCCATGGCGCGGCCCCTTAGGCCGTTGGCGGCAGGCCCGCAATGGCGCGCGGCGCTATCCACAACTCTCTTCCGCACGGGCGTTGCACGCGCGCGAGGCACATCCTAGAGAAACCGCCCAATGACCCATCCTGTCCGCATCGCGCCGTCGATCCTGTCCGCCGATTTCGCCCGTCTGGGCGAAGAGGTGCGGGCCATCGATTCGGCGGGCGCGGACTGGATCCATGTCGATGTGATGGACGGCCATTTCGTGCCCAACATCACCATCGGCCCGGCGGTGGTGAAGGCGCTCAGGCCGCACACGGCCAAGCCGTTCGACGTGCATCTGATGATTTCGCCGGTCGATCCCTATCTGGAGGCATTTGCCGAGGCCGGGGCCGATATCATCACCGTCCATCCCGAGGCCGGGCCGCATCTGCACCGCACGATCCAGCGCATCAAGGCGCTGGGGCGCAAGGCGGGGGTGTCGCTCAATCCCGCGACGCCCGCCAAGATGCTCGACTATGTGCTCGAAGAGGTCGATCTGGTGCTGGTGATGAGCGTCAATCCCGGCTTTGGCGGGCAGAGCTTCATCGACAGCCAGCTGCGCAAGATCGAGGCGATCCGCAAGCAGATCGACCGCATCGGCAAGTCCATCCATCTCGAGGTCGATGGCGGCATCGACCGCGACACCGCGCCGCGCGCCATCGCCGCCGGGGCCGATGTGCTGGTGGCGGGAACCGCGACCTTCCGCGGCGGGCCGGATGCCTATGCCGCCAATATCGAGGCGCTGCGCGGCGGATGACCGAGCATCCGCGCCTCGCCGCCGCCGACGGGATCGAGGAAGGCAAACGCCTTATCCGCCTCGACGATGATCGCGGCGCGTCGCTGGCGCAGCGTCTGGCCAACCGGCTGCACCTGCTCACCTGGCGGACCCCGCTGCACAAGATGCGGCTCAAGGGGCGTTTCCCGCTCAAGCTGCTGGCGGTCCCCGAAGATCCGATCTTCGGCGATGTCGTCGCCGGCCGGGCGCTGCTCGCCGGGCGGATCAGCTGGCGCGGCGAGACGCTGGCGCTCGCCGATCTGGATTTCGCCACCCTGTCGGTGTCGCCGGGGCTGTATGACTATCTGCACGGCTTTCAGTGGCTGCGCGACCTGTCGAGCGTCGCCACCCGTGCCGAGGGCGCGCCGGTGGCCGAAGCGATCATGCGCAAATGGCTGGCCGCGCATGGCGAGACGATCGGCGGCCCGGCCTGGGCCTGCCCGCTCTGGGGACGGCGGATCCTGTTCTGGACCGCGCATGCGCCGCTCATCCTGTCGAGCAACGACCTGATCTACCGCTCGGCGGTGCTCAACGGGCTGGCGCGCGGCGCTCGCCATCTCGACCGCGCGGCCGACCGCGTGCCCGAGGGGGTGGACCGGGTCGCGGCCTGGGCGGGGATCGTCGCCGCCGGCCTGTTGCTGCCGGGCGGCGAGCCGCGCCGCATGTTCGGCGAAGCCGGGCTGACGCGCGCGCTGTCGACCGCCTTTTTCGAGGATGGCGGCACCATCTGCCGCTCGCCCGCCGGGCTGATGGACGGGATCGCGATCCTCAGCCTGTTGCGCGCCGTTTATGATGTGCGCCGCGAACCGGTGCTGCCGGCGGTGGAAACGGTGCTGGCGCGCGCGGTGCCGGCGCTGCTGGGCGTCATGCACGGCGATGGTGCGCTGGCCGGCTGGCAGGGCGGGCAGCCGCTGGGCGAGGATCGGATCGCGCCGCTGATCGCGGCCTCGGGCGTGCGCGCCCGGCCGCTGCGGCAGGCGCCCGACTGGGGCTATCAGCGGCTGGCCGGCGGCGCGACCGTCGTCACCATCGACGCCGCGCCGCCGCCGGTCACGCGGCTGGCGGCGGGCTGTGCGTCGACGCTGGCGTTCGAGCTGTCGGATGGCGCGCATCGGATCATCGTCGGCTGCGGCGGCGCGCGCCATGCCGGGGCGACGCTGCCGCCCGCGCTGGCCGAGGCGCTGCGCACCAGTGCCGCGCATTCGACGCTGATCGTCAACGACGCCAACTCGACCGCCATCCATGCCGATGGCAGCCTGGGGCGCGGCGTCGGCGCGGTCGAGATCGACCGGCAGGAGCTGGAGGGCGGCAGCCGGATCGAGGCCAGCCATGACGGTTATGCCCGGCGCTATGGCTTTGTGCACCAGCGGGTGCTGGCGCTGAGCGTCGACGGGCGCGAGCTGCGCGGCGAGGACATGCTGGTTCCCGCGCCCCGCCGCCGCAGCCGCCCGGCGCCATTTGCGGCGCGGTTCCATCTTGCCCCGGGCATCGAGGTGACGCTGACCGCCGACGGGCAGGGCGCGCTGCTGCGCCCCGATGGCGGGCCGCTGTGGCAATTCCGTGCCAAGGGCGGGCTGTTGTCGGTCGAGGACAGCCTGTGGGTCGATGCCGATGCCCGCCCGCGCGCCAGCCAGCAGCTGGTCGTGACCGGCGAGGCCCCGGCGGGCGGGGCGAGCATCAGCTGGCTGCTGCGCCGCGCCGGCTGATCTGCCTCCCGCCGCTTTCAGCTGCGGCGTTTTCGATCATCCTGACCGAGATTTTGATTTTCCCCGGCCGCCGCGCAGCCGTTACGGTTCCAGCCCATCGACAAGACCCAAAACAACCAAGGCTGGAGGATTATCCATGCGCACAACCAAGACCATGCTGATCGCCTTGCTGGCGACGGCGTTCACGCCGGTCGCGGCGATGGCCGAGACCGCCACCGCACAGGCCGCCAAGCCCCAGACGGGCCAGCCCATGACCAACAAGGACTGGTGGCCCGAGCGGCTCGACCTGCGGCCGCTGCGCCAGCACGGCATTGAGTCCAACCCGCTGGGCGCGCAGTTCAGCTATGCCGAGGCGTTCCAGAAGCTCGATCTGAAGGCGGTCAAGGCCGACATCGAAGCGCTGATGACCAAGTCGCAGGATTGGTGGCCGGCCGATTACGGCCATTACGGTCCCTTCTTCATCCGCATGGCGTGGCACAGCGCCGGCACCTATCGCATCGCCGACGGGCGCGGCGGCGCGGCCGGCGGGCAGCAGCGGTTCGAGCCGCTCAACAGCTGGCCCGACAACGTCAATCTCGATCGTGCGCGCCGCCTGCTGTGGCCGATCAAGAAGAAATATGGCGCCAGCCTGTCCTGGGCCGATCTGATGGTGCTGACCGGCAATGTCGCGCTGGAATCGATGGGCTTCAAGACCTTCGGTTTCGCAGGCGGCCGGCAGGACGATTTCGAGGCCGATGAGGTGTTCTGGGGGCCGGAGCGCAAGTTCCTTGCGTCCGACCGCTATCATGGCGACCGGCAGCTCGCCAATCCGCTGGCGGCCGTCCAGATGGGCCTGATCTACGTCAATCCGGAAGGCCCGAACGGCAATCCGGACCCGCTCGCCGCCGCCCGCGACATTCGCGAGACGTTCGGCCGCATGGCGATGAACGACGAGGAAACCGTGGCGCTGATCGCCGGCGGC
>DBAW01000198.1 GCA_002291855.1 Sphingomonas sp. UBA1000 | reverse complement strand
GAAGCGCGGATCGGCGGCCAGCGTCGTCTCCGACGTGACCGGCAGGCCGAGCGCGCCGAGCGGCCCCGGCCCGGTCAGCTCGCGGAAGAACACATAGGACGGGTTTTCGCGCATCAGCGCGGTGCCGGCCGCGCCATTGGCGGCGATCCATGCCGAAATGCCCTGCATCGTCGCCTGCCCCGGCCCAAGCAGCCCGCGCTGGCGCAGCAGCGCGCCGATGCCGACATAATCATGGCCGTTCTGCCCGGCATAGCCGATGCGCACGATGCTGCCATCGGGCAAGCGCAGCCGCCCCGACCCCTGCACCTGAAGGAAGAACAAGGCGACCGGATCCGCCGCCCAGCCAATCTCCAGCCCCTTGCCGGCAAGCGCCCCCTGCTCGATCGCGGTGCGGTCGAAATAGGGGACCAGCCGGCCATTCTCCACCCGCCCCCGGATCGTGCGGCCGGCAAGGCTTTTGGCGAATGCGCCCAGATCGGCCTCGATCAGGTCGGGCGGGCGGCGATAAATGGGGGTGCGATAGTCCGGCCCGGCGGTGCGCGCGGCGGCGATTTCCGGCTCATAATAGCCGGTGACGAACGCCCGCCCGTCGCCAACCGTCACGGTTTCGAAGCTGTCGGCAAAAAAGCCGGTGGCCGAGGTCGCACGCTCTGCCGCGGCGCACACCCCGGTCCAGTCCAGCCCGGGAATGCCCGCCGCTGCCTGACGCCTGACCAGTGACGGGCAGGACAGGCGGAAGGCCGCCAGCGCCCGCTCCGCCCCGGCGGCATCCAGCCCGAGTTCTGCAACCGGCGGGCCGGCGCTCAGCCCGGCGGCCCAGGCGCTGGCCGGGGGTGCCTTGGGCGGCGGTGGGGACGGGCTGATGGTCGGGACTGGGGCCGGGGGCACGGCCGGCGGGGCCGGCGCACGCGGCCCGGAAACACAGGCGGACAGCGCGAGCGCTGCCGCCATCACCGGGGCGATGTTGAGACGGGGGGCAACCGGCGCGGCGATTGCCGCCGCCCCGGCGCGGGGCATCACGCGGCCTCGTCGGTTTCGACGAGCAGCCAGTTGGGATCGTTGCTGCGCAGCGTGCGGCTGAACGTCCACACATCCTCGGTCGACACCGCATCGGTCAGCGATCCGGCAATGACCTCGCCATTGGTGTCGCGCGTCACCGCCGCGATATCGGCGCTGAACGCGATGGTGACGAAGGCCTGCCGCCCTTCAACCCGGGCGGCGGTGATGACCGCGCGTTCGATCGACACCAGCCGGTTGTCGAGCACCTCGCCCGCCTCGGCGCGGGCGGCGATCGCCTGGGCAAAGGCCTCGCGCACATCGTCACCGGTCAGCCAGGCCAGCTGGTCGGTGTCGCCGCGCCAGAACGCCTCCAGGATCATCCGATAGGCGCCCTTGGCACCTTCGAGGAACCGCCCGACATCAAAGCCGGAATCCCCCTGCACGATCTGACGCACGCCGGCAGCGGCGCCCGGCGCGATCATCGAGTCGGCCGGCAGCGCCGGTTCGGCGGGAGCATCGGGCAGCGCGCGCGCGGCGGGGTGCGCGACCACGCGCTCGTCGCTGGGCTTGGGCGGCAGCGCCTGTTCATGGCCGCTGCGTTTGCCGAGCACCATATACAGCCGGAGCGCGAGAAATGCCGCCACCATGGCAAGAAGGACGATCCCGACCACCAAACCTCCCAAATCACTGCGCCCGAACATAGGCATGTCGGCCCGCCGTTTCAAATGGCCGCGCGGGCGGGCACCCGGCAGCCGCGCGCGCCGCCCCGGGGCGGCTTGCTTGAACTGAACGGCAGTGCCTGCTACGCGCCCGCGACGTTTGGCGCCAGCGCCAAATCCATTCACCGCGCGGCCCCGATGCCGGATGGCACGCCGACAGACAAAGGCTTGAGAGACGATGACCGACGAAACCAGCGCCACGCCCGAACAGGATTTCGCCAATGGCGCGGACACCCAGCCCCAGGTCGGCATCATCTCGCAATATGTGAAGGACTTCTCGTTCGAGAATCCGAACGCGCCCAATGTCTATCAGTGGCAGGGCCAGCCGCAGATCGACGTCCAGTTCAACATCGGGTCGAACAAGATCGCCGACGACGTCTATGAAGTCGTGATCAAGATCGACGTGAAGGCGGTGTCGGCCGACCGCACGGCGTTTCAGGTCGAGCTGGCCTATGCCGGGCTGTTCGGCATCCGCAACGTGCCGGAAGAGCAGATCCAGCCTTTCTGCTATGCCGAAGCGCCGCGCCTGATCTTCCCCTTCGCCCGCCGCATCCTGGCCGATGCCGTGCGCGATGGCGGCTTCCCGCCGCTGATGCTCGAGCCGATCGATTTCGCCGGCCTTTATGTGCAGCAGGCGCAGGCGCAGCTCGCCCAGAGCCAGCCGGCCGGCGAGGCCTGATCCGGCAGCGCCCGGCAGGGCTGCGACCATGAATCTGGTCAGGGCGATCGGCACGATCGGCGGCATGACGATGGTCAGCCGCATCGCCGGTTTCGCGCGCGAAATGCTGATGGCGCGGATCATGGGCGCATCGGGGGCCGCCGATGCGTTCCTGGTCGCCTTCCGCCTGCCCAACACCTTTCGCCGGCTGTTCGGCGAAGGCGCGTTTTCGGCCGGGTTCGTGCCGCTGTTTTCCAAGCGCCTGCACGGCGAAGGCGGGATCGAGGACGCGCGCGCCTTTTCCGAAGAGGTGCTGGCGGTCTTCCTGCCCAGCCTGATGCTGTTCACTCTGGTGTTCGAGCTGGCGATGCCGCTGTTCGTCGCGGCCATCGCCTCGGGCTATGTGGGGGTGAAGTTCGACCTGACGGTCACCCTCACCCGCATCACCTTTCCCTATCTGCTGCTGATCAGCCTGGTTTCGCTGTTCTCGGGCGTGCTCAACTCGCTGACGCGCTTTGCCGCGGCAGCCTTTGCGCCCGCGCTGCTCAACGTCGCGATGGTGGCGGCGCTGCTGATCGTGCCCGAAGGCGGGGTGGCGACCGCGCATGCACTGGCCTGGGGCGTGGTCGCGGGCGGCGTGCTGCAAATGGCGCTGATGTGGAACAGCGCGCGCCGGGCGGGGATTTCGCTCAGGCTCAGGCGGCCGCGGCTGACGCCGGGGGTCAGGCAGTTTTTCGTCGTCGTGATCCCGGCGACGCTGGGCGCGGGCGTCTATCAGGTCAGCCAGCTGATCGACACCTTCTTCGCCACCCGCCTGCCCGAAGGGTCGATCAGCTATCTGAACTATGCCGACCGGCTCAATCAGCTGCCGCTGTCGGTGATCGGCACCGCGCTTGGCACCGCGATCCTGCCCCAGATCAGCCGGATGATCGCCGAGAACCGGCCCGATGAAGCGGCGGGCGTGCAGTCGCGCGCGGTCGAGCTGGCGATGCTGCTGTGCGTGCCGGCCTTTCTCGCGCTTGCTGCCGTTGCCGAACCGCTGATCGCCGCGCTGTTCCAGGGCGGCAGGTTCACGGCCGAGGATGCGCGCGTCACCGGAATGACGCTGGCGATCATCGCCGCCGGCCTGCCCGCTTATGTGCTGGTCAAGGTCATCACCCCCGGCTTTTATGCCCGGCAGGACACGGCGACCCCGGTCAAGACGGCGGTGATCGTGCTGGTCGCCAACATCGTCCTCAACTTCGCGCTGATCCCGGCATTCGGGATTTACGGGCTGGCGGCGGCGATCGCGCTGTGTTCCTGGCTCAACTGCGCGATGCTCTACATCGTGCTGCGCGCGCGCGGGCATTTCCGCATCGAACCATGGCTGTGGGGGCGCATCGCCCGCCAGCTTGTCGCCGGGGCGCTGATGGTCGCCGCGCTCATCGGCATGAAGCTGCTGCTCACCGACTTTTTCGCCGGATCGACTGGGCGGCGGCTGATCGCGGTGGTGGCGCTGTGCGGCACCGGCGGCATCGTTTATTTCGGCACCGCGCTGCTGATCGGCGGCATGGACAGACAGGGACTGGCGCTGATCCTGCGCCGCAAAAGGAAAGCATGATGCGGATCGTCTCGGGCATCCAGCCCACCGGCAAGCTCCATCTCGGCAATTATCTGGGTGCGATCCGCAACTGGGTGCGGATGCAGGACGAAAATGCGGCGGCGGGTGGCGAGACCTTGTTCTTCCTCGCCGATCTGCATTCGCTGTCCGACCACATCCCCGCCGACACGCGGCGGGAGGGCGTGCGCGAAATGGCGGCGGCGCTGATCGCCGCCGGCGTCGATCCGGCGCGCGCGATCCTGTTCAACCAGGCGCGGGTGCCCGCCCATGCCGAGCTGTGCTGGCTGCTCAACGGCACCGCGCGCATGGGCTGGCTCAACCGCATGACCCAGTGGAAGGACAAGGCGGGCAAGAACCGCGAAGGCGCGTCGGTCGCGCTGTTCGACTATCCGGTGCTGCAGGCGGCCGATGTGCTCGTCTATCAGGCGACCCATGTGCCGGTGGG
>DBAW01000266.1 GCA_002291855.1 Sphingomonas sp. UBA1000 | reverse complement strand
GCGATGCTGGTCGGATCGGTGCGGATGGAACATGGCCGGCTGTTCAACGTCATCGCGCTGCTCGATCAGGGGCGGGTGGCGGCTGTCACGGCCAAGCATGAACTGCCGAACTATGGCACGTTCGATGAGAAACGCTGGTTCTCGCCCGGCCCGCTGCCCGCGCCGATCCCGTTTCGCGGGGTGAAGCTGGGCGTCGCCATCTGCGAGGATATCTGGTTCCCCGGCGTCTGCGCGCATCTGGCGGCGGCGGGGGCGGACATCATCCTGTCGCCGCATGGCAGCCCCTATGAAATCGGCAAGGGCGAGCGCCGGGTGCGCGAGGTGGCGGCGCGGCGCGTGGGCGAGACCGGGCTGCCGCTCGTCTTCGTCAACCGCATCGGCGGGCAGGACGAGCTGGTGTTCGACGGCGCGTCGTTCGTGATGAACGGCGATGGCACGCTTGCCCATCAGCTGCCGGCCTTTGCCGAGGCGCTGACGCATACCCGCTGGACGCGCGGGGCGGATGGCTGGCGCTGTGCGCCCGGCGAACTTGCCGTGCTCGACCGCCATCCGGCCGACATCTATCGGGCGATGGTCGTGGCGCTGCGCGATTATGTGAACGCCAATCGCTTTCCGGGCGTCGTCCTTGGCCTGTCGGGCGGGATCGACAGCGCCCTGTCGGCGGCGGTCGCGGTCGATGCGCTGGGGGCGGAGCGGGTGTGGTGCGTGATGCTGCCGTCGCGCTTCACCAGCGCGGACTCGCTCGAAGATGCCGCCGAATGCGCGCGGCTGCTGGGGGTTCGGCTCGACACGGTCGGGATCATGCCCGCCGTCGATGCGTTCGAGGCGATGCTCGCGCCGCTGTTTGCGGGGCGCGGGCCGGACCTGACCGAGGAAAATCTCCAGTCGCGCGTGCGCGGCGTCACGCTGATGGCGCTCAGCAACAAGCATGGCCATATGCTGCTGACCACCGGCAACAAGAGCGAGATGTCGGTCGGCTATGCGACCATCTATGGCGACATGGCCGGCGGCTATTCGGTGCTCAAGGATGCGTACAAGACGACGGTGTTCGCGCTGTCGCGCTGGCGCAATGCCAACCGCCCGGCCGATGCCCTTGGCCCGGCGGGGCCGGTGATGCCCGAACGGGTGATCACCAAGCCGCCCTCGGCCGAGCTGCGCGACAATCAGAAGGATGCCGACAGCCTGCCCGAATATGATGTGCTCGATCAGGTGCTGCACGGGCTGGTCGAGGAAGAGCTGTCGGTCGCCGAGGTCGCGGCGCGCGGCTTTGATCCGGCGATGGTCGCGCGGATCGAGCGGCTGCTGCATGTCGCCGAATATAAGCGCCGTCAGGCCCCGCCGGGGGTCAAGCTCGGCACGCGCAATTTCGGCCGCGACCGGCGTTATCCGATCACCCATGGCTTCCGGAGCGAGCAATGACCGTCACCCGCTTCGCACCGTCGCCGACCGGGCGGCTGCATGTCGGCAATCTGCGCACCGCGCTCCACAACTGGCTCTATGCACGGCGGCATGGCGGGCAGTTCTGGCTGCGCATTGACGACACCGATGCCGCGCGCTCGACCGAGGCCTTTGTCGATGCGATCCGCGCGGATCTGGACTGGCTGGGCCTCGAACGCGACGGCGAGGTGCGCCAGTCGGCGCGCACCGCGCTGTATGAGGCGCGCTTTGCCGCGCTGGTCGATCAGGGACGCGTCTATCCCTGTTACGAAACCCCCGAAGAGCTTGAGCTGAAGCGCAAGATCCAGCTCGGCCGCGGCCTGCCGCCGGTCTATGACCGGGCGGCGCTCGCCCTTGACGCCGATGCCCGCGCCGCGCGCGCGGCGCAGGGGATCAGCCCGCATTGGCGCTTCCGCCTCGATCATGACCGGCCGATCGTCTGGGACGATCTGATTCGCGGGGCGCAGCGTTTCGATCCGGCGCGGATCAGCGATCCGGTCATCCGCCGCGCCGATGGCAGCTGGCTGTATCTGCTGCCCTCGGTGATCGACGATATCGATCTTGGCATCACCCATGTCGTGCGCGGCGAGGATCATGTCTCGAACACCGCCGTGCAGGTGCAGATGTTCGAGGCGCTGGGTGCCGCGCCGCCGGCCTTTGCGCATGAGGCGCTGCTGGTGGGCGGCGAGGGCAAGCTGTCCAAGCGGCTGGGATCGGCCGACAGCGATCATTTCCGCGCCGCCGGGATCGAACCGGTCGCGCTTGCCGCCAAGCTGGCGCGGATCGGCACCAGCCTGCCGGTCGAGCCGGTGGCGACGCTGGCCCCGCTGGTCGAACGCTTCGATCTCGCCGGCTTCGGCCGCGCGCCGGCGCGGTTCGACGAAACCGAACTTGCCCGGCTCAATGCCCAGTGCCTGCATCTGATGCCGTTCGCGCAGGTGGCCGACCGGCTGCCCGCGGGCATGGATGCGCGCGGCTGGGATGCGGTGCGCCCCAATCTCGACACGCTCGCCGATGCCGCGCGCTGGTGGGCGGTGGTCACCGGGCCGGTCGTCTGCCCGGCCGATCCGGCCGATGCCGATTATCTGCGCCATGCCCTCGCTTTGCTGCCGGGGCTGGACTGGGCCGGGGCGCCCTGGGCCGCGCTCACCGCCGCGCTCAAGGCGCAAACCGGGCGGACCGGCCGGGCGCTGTTCCTGCCGCTCAGGCGCGCGCTCACCGGCCAGGATCATGGCCCCGACATGGCGGCGCTGCTGCCGCTGATCGGCGCGGCACAGGCGCAGGCGCGGCTGGAGGCGGCGCTTGGCTAAACTCTATTTCTACTATGCGTCGATGAACGCCGGCAAATCGACGACGCTGCTCCAGGCGAGCTTCAACTATCGCGAACGCGGGATGGACACGATGCTGTTCACCGCCGCCGTCGACGATCGTTACCGGCCGGGGGTCATCACCTCGCGCATCGGGCTGGAATCGCCGGCGCATGTGTTCGGGCCGGACACCGATCTTCATGCCGCGATCGCCGCGCGCAAGGCGGCCGGGCCGCTTGCCTGTGTGCTGGTGGACGAGGCGCAGTTTCTCACCCGCGCGCAGGTGTTCGCGCTTGCCGCCGTCGCCGACGAGCTGGGGGTGCCGGTGCTCGCTTACGGGCTGCGCACCGATTTCCGGGCCGAGCTGTTCGAGGGCAGCGCGCATCTGCTTGCCCTTGCCGATGAGCTGATCGAGCTGAAGGCGGTGTGCGAATGCGGGCGCAAGGCGACGATGAACATGCGCATCGATGCCGCCGGTCGCCCGGTCGTCGACGGCGCGCAGACCGAGATTGGCGGCAATGACCGCTATGTCGCGCTGTGCCGCCGGCATTTCATGGCGCGGGCGCGCCCGGCCTGATCTGAGCCGGCGGGTCAGGTCAGCGCGCGCAGCCCGATCGCGCGCGTCACCGCCCGTTCCAGCTCGTCGCGGGTGAACGGCTTGATCAGCACCGGCGGCCGGTCGTCGCGGTCGTGCAGGCCCATATAGCCGGTGACGATCAGCACCGGCATGTCGGGGCGGCGGCCGGTCGCGGTGGCGGCAAGCTGCAGGCCGTTGATGTCGGGCATCATGTAATCGGTGATCAGCAGGTCGAACGGCCGCTCGTCCAGCAGGGCGAGGGCGTCGCGCGCATGGCCGGCCTGGGCGACATGGTGGCCCAGCTCGTCCAGCATCTCGGCGGTGCTCATCCTGACCAGCGGCTCGTCATCGACCAGCAGCACGCTGAGCGGCCGTGCCGGTTGCAGCCGCGCATGCGGCGCCGTTGCCGCCGGCCGCCAGCTGCCGGCGGCGAGCGGCAGCCATAGCGTGATCGAGGTGCCCGCACCCGGACGGCTGGCGATGGCCAGCGCGCCGCCCAGCTGTGCGGCCAGCCCATGCACCATCGACAGGCCCAGCCCCGTGCCCTTGTCCTTGGTCTTGGTCGAAAAAAACGGCTCGACCGCGCGCCGCCGCGTGTCCTCGTCCATGCCGGTGCCGGTGTCGCTGACCGACAGGCGGACATAGCGGCCCCGCGCCAGGCCCAGTTCGGCCGGGGCGGCCGCCGCATCCTCGGCCGATGCGGCAATCGCGATCTGCCCGCCTTCGGGCATGGCGTCGCGGGCGTTCACGCACAGGTTCAGGACCGCCAGTTCAAGCTGGTTGGGATCGGCACGCGCCATCGGCAGATCGGCGGGGATATCGACCGTCAGCCGGATCGTCGGCCCGATGGAACTCGCCAGCAGGTCGCGCATATTGTCGATGAGCGCGCCCAGATCGAGCGGCACCGGATTGAGCGGCTGGCGGCGCGCAAAGCCCAACAGCCGCTGGATCAGGATGCGAGCGCGGTCGGCCGATTGCAGCGCGCCCGCGATCAGCCGGCCCAGCCGGGGATCCTCGCCCAGCCGGCGCTGCAACAGGTCGAGCGCGCCGGTGATCGGGGTCAGCAGATTGTTGAAATCATGGGCAATCCCGCCGGTCAGCTGGCCGATAGTTTCCAGCTTCTGGCGCTGGTGCAGCTGCTGGAGCGCGGCTTCGCGCTCGGCGACCGCCGCCGCCACCTGATCGGCAAGCGCGCTGTTCGCCCGGCGCACCGCATCTTCGGCGCGCAGCCGCTCCAGCGCTTCCCAGGTGCGCGCCGCCGCATCCTCGACCAGCGCGATCTCCTCCGTCGTCCAGGCGCGCGGCGTTGCGGACTGGACATAAAGCAGCGTCGACACCAGCCCGCCACGCATCAGCGGCACCAGAATCAGGCCGCGCGCGCCCATCATGCCCTGTGCGGCCGCGGCGATGGGCGCGGTGCGCGGATCGGTGGCAAGATCGGCAAGCACAAAGGTGCGGCCGGCCATCAGGTCGGCGCGCGCCGCGCCGCGCAGCGGCCCTTCGGTTCCCGCAAAGCTCCAGGGCTGATGCGCCAGCTTTTCGGCCACCCGGCCATGGCCGGCGATCACCCAGGCGGTGCGGCTGGCGATGTCGACCTCGACAAAGCCGGCGCTGTCCACCCCCAGTTCGGCGGCGATCATCGCTGCGATCGCCTCGGTCGCGGCGCGGGTCGAGGTGGCGGTGCGCAGCTTCTCGGCCAGCCCCAGCTGGAATGCCTGGCGCAGCTCGAAGCGTTTGCGTTCGGTGACGTCGATGACGACCCCGATCGAGCGCGCGCTGTCGACCGCGCCGATGATCACCCCCAGCGCCTGCATCCAGCGCGTTTCGCCGGTATCGTCGCGGACGATGCGGTGGGTGATTTCCCACGGCCCCGGGCGTATCGCCGCCTCGGCGAGCAGGGCCGGGGTGCGCGTCATCTCATCGGGGTGCAGCCGTGCGAGCCAGTCCAGCAGCGTCGCCCGCCCGTCGGGCGCGACCGGCAGGCCGAGCAGCTGGAACGCGGTGTCGGACCAGATGATCGTCCCGGTCGTCACGTCCATGTCGAACGTGCCGATGCCGGTGCCGGCAATCGCCAGCCGCATCCGTTCCTCGCTGGCCCTGAGCGCGCGTTCGGCCTGGGCGCGTTCGACCGCTTCCCCGGCGCGCTCGGCGACCAGCCAGGCGATGTCGATGTCGGATTTGTGCCAGGCCCTGGGGGTGCGCTGATAGACGGCCAGCACCGCGACCAGCCTGCCGTCGCGCACGATCGGCACGTCCAGGATTGCGCGCACGCCAAGCTGGCGCACCTGCACCGACACATCGGCGCGGGTGCCGATATCGGGCAGCATGACCGCCTGACCGGCGGTCAGCCGCGCGACCATTTCCGGGCTGAAATCGCTGAGCGGAAAGCGGCCGAGCATGTCCGGCCCGTCCTCGCTGGCCCATGCGGCATGGACTTCGGCCCATTGCGAACCGGGATCGATTTCCCCGAAACAGGCATAATCGGCGCGCAGATGCATGCCGATCCGGGCAGCGGCGGTGCGCAGCACCTCGACCGGGTCGCCGATCCGGCGCAGCGCGTCCGACAGGTCGGCGCGGAACGCGATGTCCAGCTCGGCCCGCTTGCGGTCGGTGATGTCGGTCTGCATCGACAGCAGCCGCAGCGGCCGCCCTTCGGCATCGGCGGTGACGCGCCCGCGGCTGATCAGCCAGCGCGTCTCGCCGGTATCGCCGCGCACGATCCGGTATTCATGCTCGAACTCGCACGGCGCGGCCGCATCGGCGGTCAGCCATGCCTGCACCTGTTGGCGGTCGTCGGGATGAACGCGGTCGAGCCAGTCGCGCGAATAACGGTCGCGGCGCGGCGTGTCGGCAGGCATGCCGTGCAGCGCGATATATTCATCCGACCGCCAGACCATGCCGGTGCGCAGGTCGAAATCCACGCTGCCGACGCCGCCTGCGGCCTGCACCAGCCGCAGCCGCTCCTCGCTTTCGCGCAGAGCCTCCGACAGCGCCCGGGCCTCTTGCGTGCCTTGCTCCATCATCCGTGCCGTCCCGCCCGCCTGTTGGGGTGTTCTGCCCCTCCGGAACCATGACGCCATGCTGGCGCGGATCGGCGGCCGGCGCTATCCCCTTTTCATGCCCCATCTCTATCTGGTCGACGGCTCCGGCTATATCTTTCGCGCCTATCACCGGCTGCCGCCGCTCACCAACCGGCATGGCGAGCCGGTGGGTGCCGTCTATGGCTATACGACGATGCTGTGGAAGCTGGCCGATGCGCTGCACAAGGCCGACGGCCCGACGCATATGGCGGTCATCCTCGACGCCAGCGGCGAATCGTTCCGCCACGGCATGTACGATGCCTACAAGGCCAACCGCCCGCCGCCGCCCGAGGATCTGGTGCCGCAATTCCCGATGATCCGCGATGCGACGCGCGCATTCTCGCTGCCCTGCATCGAGGAAGCGGGGCTGGAGGCCGATGATCTGATCGCCAGCTATGCCCGCGCCGCGCTGGCTGAGGGCTGGTCGGTCACGATCGTGTCGTCCGACAAGGATCTGATGCAGCTGATCCAGCCGGGTCTCGACCTGCTCGACACGATGAACAACCGCCGGCTGGGCGCGCCGGATGTGGAGGAAAAATTCGGCGTGCCGCCGCATCTGCTGGGCGAGGTGCTGGCGCTGATGGGCGACAGTGTCGACAATGTTCCCGGCGTGCCCGGCATCGGGCCGAAGACCGCGGCCAAGCTGATCCAGGAGCATGGCAGTGTCGAGGCGGTGCTCGCCGCTGCGCCGGCGATGAAGCCGGGGCGGCTGCGCGACAATCTGATCGAACATGCCGATGCCGCCCGCCTGTCGCGCGAACTGGTGCGGCTGAAGGAGGATGCGGCACTCGCCCAGCCGCTCGACGCACTGGCGCTGCAAGGCATTCCCGAGGCGCCGCTGCGCGCCTTTCTTGAACATCACGGCTTCCGATCCTTGCTGGCGCGGCTGGAAAGCGTGACCGATGCAGTCACCCCGTCGGGGGTCAGCCCGGCGCTGCCCGATGATCCGCCCTGCGATCATGCCGCCTATGAAACCGTGCTCGATCTGGCCGCGCTCGACCGCTGGATCGCCGAGGCGCGCGCGCAGGGCCATGTCGCCATCGACACCGAAACCGACAGCCGCGATGCGTTTCACGCCCGGCTGGTCGGGGTCAGCATGGCGCTCGCGCCCAACCGCGCCTGCTATATCCCGCTCGGCCATGGCGGGGGCGATCTGCTGGGCGCGGATTTCCCGGCGCAGATTCCGCTGGCCGAAGCGCTCGACCGTTTAAAGCCGCTGCTCGCCGATGAAAGCGTGCTGAAGATCGGCCATAATCTCAAGTTCGACATGGTCGTGCTCGCCCGCCACGGGATCGAGGTGCGGCCGTTCGACGACACCATCCTGATGAGCTTCGATCTCGATGCCGGGCTTGGCGGGCACGGCATGGACGAGCTGGCCGAGACGCACCTCAACCATCGCTGCATCAGCTTTAAGGATGTGACCGGCACCGGCAAGAAGGCGCTCGGCTTCCATCAGGTCGATCTTGCCACCGCCACCCGCTATGCGGCGGAGGATGCGGACGTGACGCTCAGGCTGTGGCGGCGCTTCAGCCCCAGGCTGACGGCGGAGGCGGCGACGCGCGTCTATCAGATGGTCGACCGGCCACTGGTGCCGGTGATCGCGGCGATGGAGCGGGCGGGGATCAAGGTCGACCGCGCACGGCTGGCGGGATTGTCGCGCGATTTCGCCCAGTCGATCGCCGGGATTGAGGCGGAGGTGTTCGCGCTCGCCGGGCAGAGCTTTGCCATTGGCAGCCCCAAGCAGCTGGGCGAGATCCTGTTTGAGAAAATGGGCCTGAAGGGCGGACGGCGCGGCAAGACCGGCATTTATTCGACCGATGTGACCGAGCTGGAGCGGCTGGCCGGCGACGGCGTCGAAATCGCCCGCCGCGTGCTCGACTGGCGGCAGCTGTCGAAGCTCAAATCCACCTATACTGACGCCCTGCAGGAGTCGATCAGCCCGGAGGACGGGCGGGTCCACACCTCCTATTCGCTGACCGGCGCGCAGACCGGGCGGCTGTCCTCGACCGAGCCCAATCTGCAGAACATTCCGATCCGCACCGAAATCGGCCGCCAGATCCGCGAGGCGTTCGTGGCCGAGCCGGGGCATGTGCTGCTGGCCGCCGACTATAGCCAGATCGAGCTGCGGCTGGCAGCGCACATGGCCGATGTGCCGGCGCTCAAGGCCGCCTTTGCCGAGGGGCAGGACATTCATGCGCTGACCGCGACCGAGCTGTTCGGCCATGTCGACCGCGACACGCGCGGGCGCGCAAAGACGATCAACTTCGCCATTCTCTACGGCATTTCGCGCTGGGGGCTGGCCGGGCGGCTGGGCGTGACGCCCGACGAGGCGCAGGCGATGATCGACCGCTATTTCGAGCGTTTTCCAGGCATCAGCCGCTACATCGCCGACACGCTGACCAGCGCGCGCGCCTGCGGCTATACGACGACCTTGTTCGGCCGGAAGACGCATTTCCCGCGCCTGTCGTCCAAGAATCAGGCCGAGCGTCAGGGATCGGAACGCGCGGCGATCAACGCCCCCATTCAGGGGACGAGCGCCGACATCATCAAGCGCGCAATGGTCAGGATGCAGCCGGCGCTGACGGCCGCGGGGCTGACCGGCGTGCGGATGCTGCTGCAGGTGCATGACGAACTGGTGTTCGAAGTCCCCGAGGCGGAGGTCGAGCCGGCATCGGCGGTCATCCGCCGGGTGATGGAAAGCGCTGCCGAACCGGCAGTGCCGCTCAGCGTCCCGCTCGCGGTCGAGATCGGCCATGGACCAAGCTGGGGGGCCGCGCATTAGAGCGGCTCCGGGGCCGGTTGGATCTGCGGCACGGGCTATGCCGGAGCGCGCGATTTACCGTCCTTAAGCCATCTGCGCGGCAGGCGGAGGGGACGTGCGGCCGGCGGCCCGCAAGCGGATGGAGATGCACATGGACGCCAGAGGCACATTCGCGCTCGGCCCCGACGGCGATGGCGGTGGGGCGGCCGCAGCGGCGCGGGCGGCGGGGTGCGTCGGCTGCCGCGACGGCCAGTCCTTTCCGGTCGATTTCAGCATGGCGTTCCAGCCCATTGTCGAGCCGGCCAAGGCCAAGGTGTTCGCCTATGAAGCGCTGGTGCGCGGGCCGGTCGGCACCGGCGCGGCCGAGGTGCTGGCGGTGGTCGACGAGGTCAATCGCTATGCATTCGACCAGCGCTGCCGCGTGCGGGCGATCGAGCTGGCGGCGCGGCTGGGCGTCGCGGATCAGGCCGCGTTCGTGTCGATCAACTTCATGCCCAATGCGATCTACCGGCCCGAACTGTGCATCCGCACGACGCTGGAGACCGCCCGGCGCGAGCGGTTTCCGACCGAGAACATCATTTTCGAGTTCACCGAGGATCAGCAGATCCGCGAGCCTGAACGCATCCGCATGATCCTGCGCGCCTATCGCGAAATGGGCTTCAAGACCGCGATCGACGATTTCGGCGCCGGCTATGCCGGGCTCAACCTGCTGGCCGATTTCCAGCCCGATTTCATCAAGATCGACATGGGGCTGATCCGCGGAATCGATCATGATCGCACGCGCCGGGCCATTGTCAGCGGCATCGTCGTCGTCTGCCAGAGCCTTGGCGTGCGCGTGATCGCCGAGGGGATCGAGACCGAGGCCGAGTTTCGCTGCCTCGCCGATCTGGGGATCGATCTGTTCCAGGGCTATTATTTCGCCCGGCCCGCGTTCGAGACGCTGCCGGTGCCGTTCATCCCCGATCTCTACACCCCGCCCGCGCCCTGAACCGCCCGCCTGCCCTCTGCCCGTCCTTCATTGGCGCGGTGCCGGTGGAAAAAGCCGGGCGGCACGCATAAGGGAAGGGGATGGAAAACAGCGCCGCCCCGGCCGCCGACCGCGATCTGGCCAGTCTTGCCAAGGGCGGGCGCACCAATGTGCTCGGTTTCGTGCTGCGCCTGCTGGCGCGCATCCCGTTCCTGTTCATCGCCGGGCGGCTCTACGGGCCCGAGGCGCTGGGGCGGTTCGCCTATGCGATCCTGGTGATCGAGTTTGCCGCCCAGCTGGCGACGCTGGGGCTGAAGCGCGGCCTTGCCCAGCAGCTTGCCGCGACCGACCGGCCGCACACCCATATCGTCTGGGACGGGCTGCTGGTCGCGGGCTGCGCGTCGGCGCTGGCGGCGGGCGGGTTGATCGCCTTTCCCGAACTGATGTTCCCCAACAGCCGGCTGAACGGGCTGGACGGGCTGCTGCCGCTCACCATCTTCGCGCTCGCCTGGTCCGATGTCGCGCTCGCCGCCTGCGCCTATCAGCTCAACGTCGCCGCCACGGTGCGCGCGCGGGCGATCATCGAGCCCTGGACGATCAGCATCGCCGCCTTCGCGCTGCATTTCTATTCGACTCGCGACGGGCTGATCATCGCCTATGTGCTGTCGCTGCTTGCCGCGCTCATCGCCTCGCTGTGGCCGATGCTCAAAAGCTATGGTCTGCCGCGCGGCTGGTCGCCGCGCCCGGCTGAGCTGTTCCGCCTTGCGCGCCGCAACGCCCCGCTTGCCGCCGCCGATGCCATTGAATGGGCGACGCGCAACATCGACCGGGCGATCCTCGGCCTGTTCTTCGCGCCCGGGGTGGTCGGCATCTATTGGGTCGCGCAGCAGATCGTCACCCTGCCGCAAAAGCTCAAGACCAGCTTCGATCCGATCCTCGGACCGGTCATCACCCAGAATCTGCAAAAGGGCGACCGCGCGGCGGTGGCGCAGCAGGTGCGCCAGGTCGGCTTCTGGATCATCGCCGCACAGGCGGGGATCGCGCTTGCCCTCACCATCCCCGGCGAGGCGGTGATGGGGCTGGCCGGGCCGCAATTCGTCGCCGGCACCGGCGCTTTGGTGTTCCTGATGGTCGCCGAAGTGGTGGCGGCGACCGGCGTGGTGGCCGAATCGGCGCTCGTTTATGTCGCGCGGCACCGCAACATGCTGATTTCGGTCGCGACCATCGCCGTGCAGCTGGGGCTGAGCTTTGCCTTCATCCTCGGCGCGCGCGCCGCCGGCCTGCCCGCATCGCTGCAGGCGCTCGGCCCGGCGCTGGCGCTGCCGCTCGCGCTCGGCCTCGGGGCGGTGCTCAAGGCGCGGCTGCTCGCCCGGCTGCTCGACGCGCCGGTCTCACCCTGGCGCTGGGCGCTGGTGTGGGCGGTGGCGGTGGCGGCGGTGATCGGCTTTGTCGCCACCGAAGTGCCCGAATGGCTGGAACTGGCGGTGGGCGTGCCGGCGATCCTGGTCAGCTATGGCTGGCTGATCTGGCGCAAGGGCTTCACCGACGCCGACCGGCTGTTGTTCGCCCGGCGCCTGCCCAAGGGCTGAGCGGGGTGTTTGGGCGCGGTTGATTGGGAAGAATGGTTTGTTGGGAAGAACGGCACCGGGAGTTTTTGTCTGATCGCGGCACCGGCCCGCACCCCCACCCGGCCTCCCATGGCGTATCCTGCCGTTGGGA
>DBAW01000074.1 GCA_002291855.1 Sphingomonas sp. UBA1000 | reverse complement strand
GACCCCGAGGCGGGCTGGCTGTCCGAGGAAACCGCCGACAGCGCCGACCGGCTGGCGCGGCCGCGCACCTTGATGATCGATCCCATTGACGGCACGCGCGATTTCATTGCCGGGCGGCCCGGCTGGGCGATTTCGGTGGCGCTGATCGAACAGGGGCAGGCGGTGCTGGGCGTGCTCGCCGCCCCCGCGCGGGGCGAGATGTGGCGGGCCGAGCGCGGGCGCGGCGCATGGCTGAACGGCCGGCGGCTGGCCATTGCCGACCGCCAGGCGCTGCCCGGCGCGCGCGTGCCGGCCGAGACATTGCCCGCCGATGACGCCGATCTGGTCGCGGTGCCGCGTCCCAACTCCATCGCGCTGCGCATCGCGATGATCGCGGCGGGCGAGGTCGATCTGGTCGCCAGCCTGCGCTGGGGCCGCGAATGGGACATTGCCGCCGCCGCGCTGATCGCGGCCGAGGCCGGGGCGGTCGTCACCGATGCGCTGGGCGCGCCGATCGGCTGGAACAGCCCGACGGCCGAGCTGTTCGGCGTGCTCGCCGCCGTGCCCGGCATCCATGCGGCCGCCCGTATGCGGCTGGCCGCGCGCGCGGCGCGCGCCGCCCGGCGCGACTGACAGCGACCGAAGCGGCGATCCCGACCGCTTGGCGGTTGATCCCGCCGCCATCTGGCGACACAGACAGGTGATGGTCATTTCCCGTCCCGCTTCCGCGCTGCGCGCCTTCCTGTCGACCGAGGCGGCAGGCGGCTATCTGCTGATTCTCGCCGCCGCACTCGCGCTGACCGCCGCCAATCTGCCGGCCACGGCCGAGGCCTATCATCATTTCGTCCATGCGGTGATCGGGCCGGTGCTGGTGCCCAAGCTGGGGCCGATGACCGTGCATCTGTGGGTCAATGACGGGCTGATGGCGATTTTCTTCCTGCTCGTCGGGCTGGAGATCAAGCGCGAGCTGCTCGATGGCCAGCTCGCCCGCCCGGCCGACCGCGTGCTGCCCGTCATCGCCGCGATTGCGGGCATGGCGGCACCGGCAGCTGTCTATCTGGCCTGTGCCGGGCCGGTGTCCGGGCTTGCCCGCGGCTGGGCGATCCCGGCGGCGACCGACATCGCCTTTGCCATCGGCGTGATGGCGCTGCTCGGCCGGCGGGTGCCGACCTCGCTCAAGCTGTTCCTGACCACGGTCGCGATTGTCGACGATATGGGGGCGGTGGCGATCATCGCCGCGTTCTACACCGACAGCCTCGATCTGGGGGCGGCGGCGGCGGGGCTGGCCGTGCTGGGCGGGATGTTCGCGCTCAACCGGCTGGGGGTGCGTGCGGTCTGGCCCTATCTGATCGGCTTTGTCGCGCTCTGGTATGCCGAGCTGCTGTCGGGCATCCACGCCACCGTGGCCGGGGTGCTCGCCGCGCTGGCTGTGCCGATCCGCATCACGCCCGCGGCACCCGATGCCGCCGATTCGACGCTCCACCGGCTCGAACATGGGCTGTCGCCCTGGGTCGCGTTCGTGATCGTGCCGGTGTTCGGGTTCGTGAATGCCGGGGTTGCGCTGGGGGCGGGCACCGATGTGCTGGCACCGCTGCCGCTTGGCATCGCTCTTGGCCTGTTCCTGGGCAAGCAGGCGGGGGTGTTCGGGGCCATCTGGGCGACGGTGCGGCTCGGGCTCGCCCCGCGGCCGGCCGGGGCGGGCTGGGTGCAGATCTATGGCGCGGCGCTGCTGTGCGGGATTGGCTTTACGATGAGCCTGTTCATCGCCGACCTTGCCTTTCCCGGCGATGCGGTGCGCGTCGATGCGGCCAAGATCGGCGTGCTCGCCGGATCGCTGCTGTCGGCGCTGGCAGGCTTTGCCGTGCTGCGCTTCGCCGCCCGCCGCTGAGGCGCTGATTGATGGTCGATGTTCACGCGCTGCTCCAGTCGGTGTTCGGCTTTCCGGCGTTTCGCGGCGTTCAGGGGCAGGTGATCGACCGGGTGATGGCCGGCCGCCACACGCTTGCCGTGATGCCGACCGGGGCGGGCAAGTCGCTCTGCTACCAGCTGCCGGCGGTGGCGCGCGACGGGCTGTGCATCGTCGTCTCGCCGCTGATCGCGCTGATGCACGACCAGCTGCGCTCGGCGGTCGCGGTCGGCATCCGCGCGGCGACGCTGACCTCGGCCGACGACAATCGCCGCGAGACGATCGACCGGCTGCGCGCGGGCGCGCTCGACCTGCTCTATGTCGCGCCCGAACGCGCGGCGACGCCCCAGTTCCGCGAGCTGATCGCCGACGCGCGGATCAACCTGTTCGCCATCGACGAGGCGCATTGCGTGTCCGAATGGGGGCATGATTTCCGCCCCGATTACCGGCTGCTGCGCCCGCTGCTCGACAGTTTCCCGAACGTCCCCCGACTGGCGCTGACCGCCACTGCCGATGCGCACACCCGCGCCGACATTCTCGTCCAGCTCGGCCTGCCCGAAGACGGAATGATCATCGCCGGGTTCGACCGGCCCAATATCCGCTATGTCATCTCCCCGCGCGACGGCGCGGCGCGGCAGATTGCCGATCTGGTGCGCCAGACGCCGGGGGCGGGCATCGTCTATGCCCCGTCGCGCGCGGGCACCGAAAAGCTCGCCGCCCAGCTTGCCGCGACCGGGCGGCCGGTGCGCATCTATCATGCCGGCCTGTCGCCCGAACTGCGCCAGGCCAATCAGGCGGCGTTCGTCGCGTCCGAGGATATGGTGATGGTCGCGACCATCGCCTTTGGCATGGGGATCGACAAGCCCGATGTCCGCTTCGTCGCCCATGCCGCGCTGCCGCGGTCGATCGAGGCCTATTATCAGGAAACCGGCCGCGCCGGGCGCGACGGTGCGCCGGCCATCGCCCAGCTTTTCTGGGGCGCTGAGGATTTCGTGCGCGCGCGCCAGCGGCTGGACGAGGTCGAGCCGGAGCGGCGGGGGAGCGAGCGGGCGCGGCTGGCGGCGCTTGGCGGGCTGGTCGAAACCGGCGAATGCCGGCGCATGGTGCTGCTGCGCCATTTCGGCGAACAGCCGGCGGGGCCGTGCGGCAATTGCGACAATTGCCTGACCCCGCCCGCGCGCGTCGACGCGACCGAGCTGGCGCGCAAGCTGCTGTCGGCGGTGTTCCGCACCGGCCAGACCTATGGCGCGGGCTATGTCGAGGAGATCCTGCTCGGCCGCTCGACCCCGCGCAGCCAGATGAACGGCCATGACAGCCTGTCGGTGTTCGGCATTGCGGATGCCGGCGATGCGCCGCTGATCCGTCCGCTCACCCGCGCGCTGATGCTGCGCGAGGCGCTGGCCACGACCGAACATGGCGGGCTGATGCTCGGCCCCGAAGCGCGGCCGATCCTGAAGGGCGAACAGCCGGTCGAAATCGCGCTGCCGCCGCGCCGCACGCGCAAGCGCGGCGGGGCGGCGGTGCCGGCGGCCGATGATCCGCTGTTCGACGCGCTGCGCGCCTGCCGCCGCGCGCTCGCCGCCGAAGCCGGGGTGCCGCCCTATGTGATTTTCCATGACGCCACGCTGCGCGACATGGCCGCCGCCCGGCCCGACAGCCTGTGGGCGATGGGCCAGATCACCGGCGTCGGTGCACGCAAGCTCGATGCCTATGGCCCGGCATTCCTGCGCGCGATTGC
>DBAW01000123.1:7895-8703 GCA_002291855.1 Sphingomonas sp. UBA1000 | reverse complement strand
TCGCGCCGACCATCGTCGAGCTGCTGGCGGTGACGATCATCTTCTGGACGCGCTTCGGCCCCGGGCTGGTGGCCGCGACGCTGACCATGGTCGTCGCCTATATCCTGTTCACCCGCAAGGTCACCGACTGGCGCAACAAGCTGCGCGAGGAGATGAACGAGCTGGATACGGCAACCGTCGCCCGGTCGGTCGATTCGCTGCTCAACTATGAAACCGTCAAATATTTCGGGGCCGAGGGGCGCGAGGCCGCTTATTATGCCCGCGTCGCGCGCCGCTATGCCGATGCCGCGGTCAAGAGCGAGAATTCGCTGGCGCTGCTCAACATCGGCCAGTCGCTGATCACCAATGCGATGCTGGGCGGGGCGATGGCCTGGTCGGTCTATGGCTGGTCGCGTGGCTGGTTCTCGGTCGGCGACGTGGTGCTGGTCAACACGCTGCTCGCCCAGCTGTTCCGCCCGCTCGACCTGCTCGGCATGGTCTATCGCACGATCCG
This sequence comes from Sphingomonas sp. UBA1000, assembly GCA_002291855.1. Lineage (GTDB taxonomy): Bacteria > Pseudomonadota > Alphaproteobacteria > Sphingomonadales > Sphingomonadaceae > Sphingomonas_B. Next base: position 8,210 of record DBAW01000123.1, on the reverse strand, counting down.
CCAGGGGCTGATCGACATGGAGGCGATGTTCGCGCTGATCGACACCCCGCCCGAGGTGGTCGACCTGCCCCATGCCCCGCCGCTCGCGGTCAGCGAGGCGCGGGTGAAGTTCGATTCGGTGCGCTTCGCCTATGATCCCGAGCGGCCGATCCTGAAGGGGGTCAGCTTCCTGATCCCGCCGGGCAAGACGCTCGCCATTGTCGGCCCGTCGGGGGCCGGCAAGTCGACCATCGCGCGGCTGCTGTTCCGTTTCTACGACGTCACCGGCGGCAGCATCCAGATCGACGGGCAGGACATTGCCCGCGTCACCCAGGC
>DBAW01000123.1:0-7508 GCA_002291855.1 Sphingomonas sp. UBA1000 | reverse complement strand
ACGGTGCTGTTCAACGACACCATCGGCTACAATATCGGCTATGGCCGCGAAGGCGCGACCCAGGCGGAGATCGAGGCGGCGGCGCGCGCGGCGCGCATCCATGATTTCATCATGGCGCTGCCCGACGGCTATCAGGCGATGGTCGGCGAGCGCGGGCTGAAGCTGTCGGGCGGCGAAAAGCAGCGTGTCGCCATCGCGCGCACATTGCTCAAGGACCCGCCGATCCTGATCCTCGACGAGGCGACGAGCGCGCTCGACAGCCGCACCGAGGCCGAGATCCAGCGCACGCTGCGCGAGGTGTCGGCGCGGCGCACCACCGTCATCATCGCCCACCGCCTGTCGACCATCGTCGATGCCGACGAGATCATCGTGCTCGATCAGGGCCGGGCGGCGGAGCGCGGCACCCATGCCCAGCTGCTGGCGATGGGCGGCCTCTATGCCGAAATGTGGGCGCGTCAGGCGAGCGAGCGGGAGATGGAGGAGGCCTGAGGCGCGCGCCTCAGGCCCCGGCGCTCAGGCCCCGGCGTTCAGGGCTGGTCGAACAGCCCGGCCAGCTGCTCGACCATCGTGCCGCCCAGCTGTTCGGCATCCATGATCGTCACCGCCCGGCTGTAATAGCGGGTGACGTCATGGCCGATGCCGATCGCCACCAGCTCGACCGGCGAGCGCCCCTCGATCCAGCCGATCACCTGCCGCAAATGGCGTTCCAGATAGGCGCCATTGTTAACCGACAGCGTCGAATCATCGACCGGCGCGCCGTCCGAAATCACCATCAGGATCTTGCGTTCCTCGGGTCGGGCGATGATCCGGCTGTGCGCCCACATCAGCGCCTCGCCGTCGATATTTTCCTTGAGCAGCCCCTCGCGCATCATCAGGCCAAGGTTCCGCCGCGCCCGCCGCCACGGCATGTCGGCAGGTTTGTAGACGATGTGGCGCAGATCGTTGAGCCGGCCGGGCAAGGGCGGGCGGCCCGCCGCCAGCCAGTCCTCGCGCGATTGCCCGCCCTTCCAGGCGCGGGTGGTGAAGCCCAGAATCTCGGTCTTGACGCCCACCCGTTCGAGCGTGCGGGCAAGGATGTCGGCGCTGATCGCGGCGATCGAAATCGGCCGGCCGCGCATCGATCCCGAATTGTCGATCAGCAGCGTGACGACGGTGTCGCGGAAATCGGTATCACGCTCGATCTTGTAGCTGAGGCTCTGGCCCGGATTGACGACGACGCGCGCCAGCCGCGCGGCATCGAGCAGCCCTTCTTCCTGATCGAAATCCCAGCTGCGGCTCTGCTGCGCCATCAGCCGGCGCTGCAACCGGTTGGCAAGCTTGGCCACCGCGCCCTGCAGGTGAACGAGTTGCTGGTCGAGATAGGCGCGCAGCCGCCCCAGCTCGTCCTCGTCGCACAGCTCGCCCGCCTCGATCACCTCGTCGAACCGGCTGGTCCAGACCTTGTAATCGAACTGCGGCGGCAGATCGGCGGGCGGCCGGTTGGGGCGCACGGGCATCATCCCGTCCTCGCCGTCCTCGGCGGCCTCGGCCTCGCCATCGGCGTCGTAATCGGGCTCGCCCTCATCGGGCTCGCTCTCGCCGTCCTCGCCCTCTGCCGGCTCGGTGCGCGCCTCCATCTGGCCTTCATTGCCGGCTTCGCCGTCATCGGCCTCGTCGGTGGTCTCGGCCTCGTCGGGTTCGTCGCGCCCTTCGCTGTCGCTGTCGTCGGCGCTGTCATTGGCCTCGGCCTCGGCGTCGACCAGTTCGAGATCGCGCAGCAGCTTGGCGGTCAGCTTCTGGAACTGCGCCTGATCGTCGAGCGCGAGCGCCAGCGCGTCGAGATCGTCCCCGGCACGGCCTTCGATCCAGTCGCGCACCAGCGCCAGCCCCGGCTCCGCCGCCGCCGGGCTGGGGCGGCCGGTCAGCCGTTCGCGCACCATCAGCTGCACCGCGCTCGACAGCGGCACCTCGTCGCGCGTCCGCGCCCGGCTGATCGGATCGGAGCGCAGCCGCATGACGAGCGCGGCATCCAGATTGTCGGCAACCCCCGCCAGCCCGCGCGCGCCCAGCGCCTCGACCCGCGCCGTCTCGGCGGCGTCGAACACCGCGCGGGCAATCGCATCCACCGGCGCACCGCGCGCATGCAGCGCGGTGTCGTGATGGCGCAGCCTGAGCGCGAATGCATCGGCAAAGCCGCGCGCCTCCGCCACCTGTTCGGGCGGCAGGCTGCGCGACGGCATCGGCACGCGCAGGTTGCGCCCGGCCTGGCCGGGGGCGTCGGCGGTGAATGCCAGCTCCACCTCCGGCTCGCGCGCCAGCGCGCGGGCGGTGCCGGTCAGCACCTGGCGGAACAGATCAAGGGGGGTCTGATTGGCCATGCCGGCCCGCATTACGCCAAGCGCGGGCCGACGACAAACGGTTGCGCGCGCGGCCCCGTCACCGGGGGTCAGCAAATGGGTGAATGGCGGCTGAGAGCGGTTTCCGATCCGTTTGCATCGGATCGGAAACCGCTCCAGACCTTTGATTTGCCGGGTTTTCCGAGCCGCCGGGTGATTCGTCCCGGCTGGAAAATGCTCTAGGCCTTGCGCGCCACGCTTTCGGGCAGGTCCTTGCCGAACACGCGCTGATAATATTCGGCGACCAGCGCGCGTTCCGCCTCGTCGCACTTGTTGAGGAACGACAGGCGGAAGGCGAAGCCGACATCCTTGAAGATCAGCGTGTTCTGCGCCCAGCTGATCACCGTGCGCGGGCTCATCACCGTCGAAATGTCGCCGGCGATGAAGCCCTGCCGGGTCAGTTCGGCGACGCGCACCATCTGCTCGACCTGCTTCTTGCCGTCCGGGCTGTCATATTCGCCGGACTTGGCCATCACGATCTGCGCCTCGACCGCGGCGGGCAGATAATTGAGCGTGACGACCAGATTCCACCGGTCCATCTGGCCCTGATTGATCTGCTGGGTGCCGTGATACAGCCCGGTCGTGTCGCCCAGCCCGACGGTGTTGGCGGTGGCGAACAGCCGGAACCACGGATTGGGGCGGATCACCCGGTTCTGGTCGAGCAGGGTCAGCTTGCCCTCGGTCTCGAGCACGCGCTGGATCACGAACATCACGTCCGGGCGGCCGGCATCATATTCGTCGAACACCAGAGCGGTCGGCGTCTGCAGCGCCCAGGGCAGCAGCCCTTCGCGGAACTCGGTCACCTGCCGCCCGTCGCGCAGCACGATGGCGTCGCGGCCGATAAGGTCGATGCGGCTGATATGCGCGTCGAGGTTGATGCGGATGCACGGCCAGTTCAGCCGCGCCGCCACCTGCTCGATATGGGTCGATTTGCCGGTGCCGTGATAGCCCTGCACCATCACGCGGCGGTTGTGCGCGAAGCCGGCAAGGATGGCGAGCGTCGTGTCCGGATCGAACACATAGGCCGGATCAAGGTCGGGCACCCGTTCGTCGGCGGCGCTGAACGCCGGACATTCCATGTCGATGTCGATGCCGAACAGCTCGCGCACGCTCACCTTTTTATCGGGCGCGGCGATCAGCGTGGTCGAACGGGAATCGGGCACGGTGTTGGGCAGGTCGGTCATCGCAGGTCCTGAAAAGGGCAAAGGCGTGCGCAACAGGCGGTAATCGCGATGGCGGGGCTTGCCAAGCGGGGAAGTCCGCGCCGGGGTGCCGCCATGGTTGCGCGGGCCGCGTGCAGCGGCGATGAACGCCGGATGCAGACACCGGTGTTCATCAACTTTCCCGTCGCCGATCTCGACCGGGCTATGGCCTTCTATGCCGCGATCGGCTTTCGCGCGGTGCCGCTGCTCACGACGCGCAGCATGGCCTGCATGACCGGGCCGGCGGGGCTGGGGCTGATGCTGCTGACGCCCAGGGCCTGGGCGCGCTTCACCCCGCGCCCGCCAAGCCCGGCGGGCACATCGGAAACGATGATCGCCCTGCCATGCGCCAGCCGCGCCGAGGTCGACCGGCTGACCGGAGCGGCAGCGGCAGCGGGCGGCACCGCCGATCCCAATCCGGTTCAGGATCTGCCGGTCATGTATTCGCGCAGCTTTGCCGATCCCGACGGCCATGTCTGGGAGACGATGTGGCTCGACCCGGCGGTGCTCGCCGGCTGAAGCGGGCGGTTCAGGCGAAGGCGAGGGCCGATTTCAGCCGCGTATAGGCCCCGATCACGCCCTGCAGCTTGGTTTCATGGCTGCGGTCGCCGCCATTGCGGTCGGGGTGATAGAGGCGGACCAGTTCGGAATAACGCTGGCGCAGCGCCTTGCGGTCGGCATCGATGTCGAGGCCGAGGGTGGCGAGGTCACGGCGATTCTCGCCCGACAGCGGGCGGCCGTCCTGGCGTTCGCGCGCCGCCGCGGTGCCGCGCCGGAACCGCGCCCCGATCGCATCCAGCGGATCGCCGAAATCGGCCCAGCGCGGCGGCCGGTCCGCCCCGACATGGGCAAAGGCGCGGGTTTCGCGTTCCCAGCCGGCATAGGGGCGCTGCGCGGCCTCGATCTCGTCGGCGCTCATGCCCGAGAAATAATTGTAGCCGGCGTTGAAGGCGCGGACATGGTCAAGGCACAGCCAGCGCCATTCGGGCGGCCGGTCGGCCCGCTGCCCGCCGGGATGGCGCGGGGCGCGGAACTCGCCCGCCTCGGTGCAGCCGGGATGCTCGCACGCGCGGTCGCCGCCGCCCACCCGGCCGTGAAACCGGGCGCGCGGGCTCGTCCGCTGGGGGCCGTCCTCGGGCCGGGGGCTGTCGTTCCGCGTCGCCATTCTGTCCGTCACAAAAACGCGTATATAGGGGCGATGGATCATCCTGCCACGCCAAACACCGCCGCCCCGTCTGCTGCCGCGCCGGGGCCGGTCGCTGCCGAAATCATCCGCCGCCTGACCGACGCGCTCGCCCCGGTCGCGCTCGAGGTCGTCGACGACAGCGACCGCCATCGTGGCCATGCCGGGCATGATGGGCGCGGCGAGAGCCATTTTTCGGTGCGCATCGTCAGCGCCGCGTTTGCGGGGCAAAGCCGCGTCGCGCGCCAGCGCATGGTCAATCACGCGCTGGCCGAGCTGCTGGTCGAGCGCGTCCATGCGCTCGCGATCCGCGCCGAGGCCCCGGCGGAGGCGGCATGACCGTCCGGCTGAAGCGGCCGGCGGCGCGCATCCTGCTGCTCGATGCTGAGGCGCGCGTGCTGCTGTTCCGCTTCGTCGCCGATGACCGGCCGCCCTTCTGGGCGACGCCGGGCGGCGCGCTGGAGCCGGGCGAGGCCTATGCCGCCGCCGCCCGGCGCGAGCTGTTCGAGGAAACGGGCATCGTCGCCGATCCCGGCCCCGAACGCTTCCGGCGGCAGGTCGTGTTCCGCACGCTGGAGGGCGATGATGTCGACGCCGATGAACGGTTTTTCGTCATCCGCTGCACCAACCCCGAAATCCGCGCCGATGGCCATACCGATCTGGAACGGCGGGTGATGCAGGACTGGCGCTGGTTCACCCGCGCCGAGCTTGCCGGCTGGCCCGAGACGGTCTGGCCGGCCGATCTGGCCGACATGCTGGCCGAAATCGCGGAGGACGACCGATGACCGATCCGTTCACGCTGACCATCACCCCCAGCACCCATGATCTGGGCGGCTTTTCGGTGCGCCGGACGCTGCCGTCGCGGCCGCGCACCATGGTCGGCCCGTTCATCTTCGTCGACCAATTCGGCCCGGCCCAGCTCGCCCCCGGCGCGGGGATGGACGTGCGCCCGCATCCGCACATCAACCTGTCGACCGTCACCTATCTGTTCGGCGGCGCGATCGACCACCGCGATTCGCTCGGCACCTTTGCGCGGATCGAGCCGGGGGCGGTCAATCTGATGACGGCGGGGTCGGGCATCGTCCATTCCGAACGCTCCCCGGCCGATGAGCGGGCGGCGGGCGCGGTGATGTCGGGCATGCAGACCTGGCTCGCGCTGCCCGAGGCGCTGGAGGAAACCGACCCGGCGTTCGAGCATGTGCCCGCAGCCAATCTGCCGCTGATCGACGGTGAGGGCGTGACCGCGCGGATCATCATGGGCGCGCTGTGGGGGCGGCGTGCGCCGACCACCTGCCATGCCGAGACCATCTATGCCGATATCCAGCTTGCCCGCGGCGCGGCGGTGCCGATCGACGCGGCGGCCGATGAGCGCGCGGTGGTGGTCGCGCTTGGCGATGCCAGCCTCGACGGCCAGCCGCTCGACCGGCACAGCCTTTATCTGCTGAAGCCGGGGCTGCCGATGACGCTGCGCAGCATTAGCGGCGGACGGATCATGCTGCTGGGCGGGGAGGCGTTTGCCAGCCCGCGCCATGTCTGGTGGAACTTCGTCTCGTCACGGCGCGAGCGGATCAACCAGGCCAAGCATGACTGGAAGGAGGGCCGGTTCCCGACCGTTCCCGCCGATGCCGACGAATCCATCCCGCTGCCCGAAGTGCCGCTGACCATCTCGCACCCCTAAGCATTTTCAAGCCGGGTGGCCCCGCCCGGCGGCTCAGGGGCAGTCTGCGTGCGCTCGACACCGGCGGGGCGTGGCGGATAGGCTCGCCCCCGAACCGGCGGGCCGGCTGGAGGGGATGACGAGATGACGATCGAACAGCAGCGTTTCCATCTCCCGACCGGGGTCGATCTGGACGTGACGCTGGCCGGGCCGCGCGATGCGCCGGCGATCATCTTCCTGCACGGCTTTCCCGAATCGCACCGCACCTGGCGGCACCAGATCGCGGCCCTGTCGGACCGTTATTTCGTCATCGCCCCCGATCAGCGCGGCTATGCCGGCTCGTCCAAGCCCGCGCGGGTGGAGGATTATGCGCCTGATCGTCCGGTCGCCGATCTGATCGCGCTCGCCGATGCGCTTGGCCTCACGCGATTCACGCTGGTCGGGCATGACTGGGGCGGGGCGATCGCCTGGACGGCGGCGCTCAACCACCCCGACCGCATTGCCCGGCTGGTGATCTGCAACGCCCCGCACCCCTTCATCTTCCAGAAAAGCCTGTTCGACGATCCCGCACAGCGCGCCGCCAGCCAATATATCCGCGACTTCCGCGATCCGGGGTTCGAGGCAAGGCTCGGCGTGCTCGGGCTGGAGCGGTTTTTCGACACCAGCTTCCTGAAGGAAATCGATCCCGCCCGGCTGGGGGCCGAGGAACGGGCAATCTATCTGGAGCAATGGCGTACGCCCGGCGCGTTCACCGCGATGCTCAACTGGTATCGCGCGACGACGCTGATCGTGCCGGCAACGGACGAAACAGCGGCGCGGCCCGCCTTTCTGGACGGGCCGTTCCCGGCGATCACCATGCCGACGCTCGTCATCTGGGGGATGAAGGACAGCGCGCTGCTGCCCGTCCAGCTCGACGGGCTGGCCGCCTATGTCGATCATCTGCGCGTCGTCGAGGTGCCGGATGCCGGACATTTCATCCCCTGGGAAGCGCCCGAGGCGGTGACGGCGGCGATTGCGGAGTTTGTCGGCGCGGGGTGACGTATGCCTGTCGCGGCACCGGAAATTGTTGGTGGTGCGGCTCTCGCCGCACG
>DBAW01000124.1:7777-22263 GCA_002291855.1 Sphingomonas sp. UBA1000 | reverse complement strand
GCGCATGGGGATGCGGCTGGGCACGCATCCGCGCCTGCTGATCACCACCACGCCCCGGCCGACGCCGCTGCTCCAGCGCATTCTCGGCCTGCCCGATGTCGCGGTGGCGCATGGGCGGACGGCCGAAAATCCGCATCTGGCCGCCGCGGTGCGCGCCGATCTGCACGCCAGCTATGGCGGCACACGGCTCGGCCGGCAGGAACTGGACGGCGAGATGCTGGCCGATGTCGAAGGCGCGCTGTGGACGCGCGCGGCGATCGAGGCGGCGCGGCGGCCGCGGCCGGCGGCGCTTGCCCGGGTGGTGATCGGGGTCGATCCGCCAGCCAGCGCCGGGGGCGTGTGCGGGGTGGTCGTCGCCGGGGCCGATGCCGCCGGGCAGCTTTACGTGCTGGGCGATGCCAGCCTGTCCGCCGCGCCGCATGGCTGGGCCGCCGCCGTCGCCGCCGCCGCGCGCGACTGGCAGGCCGATCTGGTGGTGGCGGAGGCCAATCAGGGCGGCGACATGGTGGGGGCGGTGCTGGCCGCCGCCGATGTCGCGCTGCCGCTGCGGCTGGTTCATGCCAGCCGGGGCAAGGCGGCGCGGGCCGAGCCGGTGGCGCTGCTGTTCGAACGCGGCGCCGCTTTTCTGGCCGGATGCTTCCCGGCGCTTGAAGACCAGATGGCCGGGCTGCTCGCCGGGGGCGGCTATGCCGGGCCGGGGCGCAGCCCCGACCGCGCCGATGCGATGGTGTGGGCGATGGCCGCGCTGATCGGCGGCGCACGGCCGCGCGCGGCGGTCAGCCGCCTCTGACATTTCATGCTTATCAATTGCTATTGCGAATCGATCTCACTCGCAATAGCAAGCGGGCCATGCTGATTCCCTCGCTCCTCGCCGCGGCTGCCAATGCCGCGCTCGTCGCCGACGCGGCCCCCGCCGAGGCGGGTCCGGTCATCACCGTCACCGCCACCCGTGAACCGCGCAGCGTCGACGAGGTGCCGGCCATCGTCACCGTGATCGATGCCGACCGGATTGCCGATGAACTGGCCAGCGATGTCCGCGATCTCGTCCGCTTCGAACCCGGCATCACCGTGCGCCGCGCGCCCAGCCGGTTCGGCGCGGCGTTCGGGTCCACGGGGCGCGACGGCAATGCCGGGATCAACATTCGCGGCATCGAGGGCAATCGCGTGCTGATCCAGGTCGATGGCGTGCGCGTGCCCGATGGGTTCGAGTTCGGCGCGCAGGCGGCCGGGCGCGGCGATTATGTCGATCTGGGGCTGATCAAATCGGTCGAGATCCTGCGCGGCCCGGCCTCGGCGCTTTATGGCAGTGACGGGCTGGCGGGGGCGATCAGCTTCCAGACCAGCGATCCCGAGGATCTGCTGACCGGCGGGCAGAGTTTTGCCGGCAGCGTGCGTGCGGCCTATGACAGCGCCGATCAGCAATGGTCGAACACCGCGATCCTTGCCGGGCGCTCGGGCGACTGGTCGGCGCTGATCGCCTATACGCGGCGCGACGGGCAGGAACTGGACAATCAGGGCAGCAACGACGCGCCCAATGCCAACCGCACCACCCCCAATCCGCAGGACACGCGCGGCAATGCGGTGCTGGGCAAGCTGGTCTGGTCACCCGATGCCGCCAACCGCATCCGCCTGACCGCCGAATATAATGACAACCGCATCGCCACCAATGTGTTGAGCGGCATCGCCCCGGTGGCAACTGCGCCGACCAGTGTGATCGGGCTTACGGCGCGCGATACCGTCAGCCGCCACCGCGTCGCGCTCGACTGGCGGCGCGAAAGCGATGGCGTGATCCGCTTCATGCAGGCCAGCCTCTGGTATCAGGATGGCGAGAACCGCCAGTTCACCGCCGAGGACCGCAACACCGCCGCCGACCGCACCCGGCTCAACACCTTCGACAACCGGGTGATCGGCGCGGCGCTGGAGCTGCGCTCGACGCTGACCACCGGCCCGGTCAGCCACAGCCTTGTCTATGGCGCCGACGGCTCGATCACCCGCCAGAACGGGCTGCGCGATGGGACGGTGCCGCCGGCCGGCGAAACCTTCCCGACACGGGCGTTTCCGACCACCGATTTCACGCTCGCCGGGCTGTTCCTGACCGACGAGATCCGCATCGGCGACGGCGCGGTGACGCTGTTCCCGGCGCTGCGCTTCGACCATTTCTCGCTCGATCCGCGTGCCGATGCGCTGCTGCCGCAATTCCGCGCGGCCGAACAGAGCGGATCGCGCCTGTCGCCCAAGCTTGGCGCGACGGCGCGGCTGGGAGGAGGGCTCAGCCTGTTCGGCCAATATGCACAAGGGTTCCGCGCCCCGTCGCCGACGCAGGTCAACAACTTCTTCTCTAACCCGCTGCAAAACTACATCTCGATCGCCAATCCCGATCTGCGCCCCGAAACCAGCGCCACGGTCGAGGGCGGGGTGCGGTTCGGCAGCCGCGAGGTGTCGGCCAGCGTCACCGCATTTCAGGCGCGCTACCGGCGCTTCATCGCCCAGCAGCTGGTCGGCGGCACGCTGACGCCGGCCGATCCGGGGGTGTTCCAGTTCGTCAATCTCGACCGGGTGCGGATCAATGGCTGGGAAGGGCGGCTCGACTGGCGCAGCCGCTCGGGCGTTACGACGCGCTTTGCCATCGCCTATGCCAAGGGCGACGTCATCGCCCCCGATGGCGGCCGCAGCCCGCTGGTGACGATCAACCCGGTCAATGTCGTGGTCGGGGCCGGCTATCGCGATCCCGGCGGCCGGTTCGGCGGCGAGCTGATCCTGACATCGAGCGCGCGCAAGGCCGCCGACCGGGCCGAGGGGCTGTGCACCGGCCCGTGCTTCCGCCCCGAAGGCTTCACCATCCTTGATCTGACCGCCTTCTGGCGGCTGTCGCCGGCGCTCACCGTGCGCGCGGGCGTGTTCAACCTCACCAACGCCAAATATGCCTGGTGGGCCGATGTGCGCGGCCTGCCGGCCAGCTCGACCGTCACCGACGCCTTCACCCAGCCCGGCCGCAATGTCAGCGCCTCGATCAGCGCGCGCTTCTGACCGGCCCGGCACATTTTCGACAGAACATCCTGATATGGGGAGAAAACAGATGAAGCTCAGGCATTTGCTGCTTGCCGCCGCCATGACCCTCAGCCCCTTTGCGCTTCAGGCGCAGGCTGGTCCGGGCCAGGCTGAACCCGCTCCGGCCATCCAGTCATCGCGGCTGGGCGCGGACGAGGCGGCGGCCTTTGCCGCCGACCGGGCGGCGATCCTGGGCATGGCCGGCGACTATCGCGTCCGTTTCGACATGCAGGAAGCGACCGCATGGACCGCGGGCTATCAGCCGCTCGACCGCAAGATTTCGGGCGGCCATGAGATTGTCCGGGTGATCGAGGACAGCGGCCGCCACATCAAGCTGCAGCATCTGCTGATCGCCAGCCATGACGGCAAAAGCCATGTCATCAAGCATTGGCGGCAGGACTGGACCTATGAACCCGAAACCGTGCTCACCTATCAGGGCAAGGACCGCTGGGTGCTGACCCCGGTGGGCGCGGCGGAGCGGCGCGGCGCATGGTCGCAGACGGTGTGGCAGACCGATGATTCGCCGCGTTATGGCGGGGTCGGGCGCTGGACGCTCACCGGCGGCGTGCCGCGCTGGCGCTCGGGCTGGACATGGCGGCCGCTGGCGCGGCGCGATGCGGTGCGCAAGCCCGTTTACGACCGCTATCTGTCGATCAACCGCCATTCGCCGGCCCCGGGCGGCGGCTGGATCCACTGGCAGGACAATCTGAAGATGGGCCCCGACAGCGCCGGCGGCCCGCCCCGGCCGGTGGTGCAGGAATATGTGCTCAACAGCTACACCCGCTTTGGCGATTATGACGTCGCGGCCGGCGATGCCTATTGGGGCAAGACGCAAGCCTATTGGGCGGGCGTGCGCGCGGCATGGGACGCGGCGATTGCGCGCGGGCGCGGCGTGACCATCGCCGAAGAGGCGGAGACCGGCTCGGTCGTCGCCGCCCGGCTGATGGAACTGGCCGACGAGATTGTGGATGGAAAGCGCGAAACCGGCCCGGCCATTGCCGAGGCGCGGGCGCTGATCGCCAGGCATAGCCGGTAAAAGCCCCCAAACTGGCCCGCCCCGCTGTCCCGGCTCTGGCTGCCGGGCAGAGCCACGGGGCGGGCATCCTTTTGCCTTTTTGCCCGCCTGCCGGCCTGATTTGCTGGCCGCTTGCGCAACGGCGGCGTGAATGTCACCTTGCCGTCATCGCAGCCGTTCGGGGGGATGAGCATGCACGGGGGACAGGAGTTTTTTCCGGGGCCGGGCGGGTCCGCGCGGGGCAGCTTTGCCGACCGCGTCGACACACCGGCATTTCGCGCCGAACTGGCGCGCGCCCGCGCCCATGTCGCGGCGCTTGAGGCCGAATATCGCACCGCCGTCGCCCGGACGCGCCCCTCGACCGATGCGCGGCACGATGCCGGGACCGGCCATTTGCTCGGCCGCTCGCCCATCGACCGCGCCTGCAATGCCGCGATCTGGGCGGTCATCGCCCTGCCGGTGGTGCTTGGCATCGCCGCGCTGGTGCGGCGGCTGCTGTTCGGCTGAACGCCGCCGGCCGGGTGGCCGGTGCCGTGCGTCAGCCCCGTGCCGTCCCCGTGCCGTTTTCGGCCTCAACCTCGGCGATATCGGCCGGCCCGGCGGCGCTGGTCGCGCGGCGCTTCAGCCGGTGCTCGCGATAGACGATGTACAGCCCGCTGCCGATGATCAGCGGCGCGCCCGCCCATAAGGTCGGCCCCGGCACGGTGCCGAACACCAGCCAGCCGATCAGCGCCGCCCAGATCAGGTTCGAATAGTCGATCGGCAGCACCACCGACACCGGGGCCAGCCGCAGCGAGGCGGTCAGGCCAAGCTGCGCCAGCGCCCCGGTGATGCCAAGGGCGAGCAACAGGCCGAAGGTCGGCGCATCATGCACCTTGGCGGCGACCGGCATGGCAAAGGCGAGCGCAGCCGTGCCCATCACCGTGAACCAGAACACCGTCGTCGTCGCGCTTTCGGTGCGCCCGATCTGGCGCAGCGTGATGCTGACCCCGGCGACGACCAGCGCCGCGGTCAGCCCGACCGCGACGCCAAGCGGCGGCAGCGCGGCGTTGCGCGGATCAACGACGAGGGCGACGCCGACAAAGCCGACCACCACCGCCGACCAGCGGTGCCGCCCGACCTTTTCCTTCAGAATCAGCGCGGACAGGATGGTCGCAAAGATCGGCGTGGTGAACAGGATCACCGTCGCCTCGGCAAGCGGCAGCAGCAGATAGGTGCTGAAGTTGAGCGCCATGCCGGTCAGCCCGATCAGCGTGCGCCAGCCATGCGCCCCCAGCCTTTTGGTGCGCACCGAGGCAAAGCCGGGTCCGGCCCACAGCCAGCCCAGCACGAGCGGCAGTGCCAGCGCCTGACGATAGAAGATGCTTTCGACGAGCGACACGTCATGCGCCTCGACGAGCTTGACGAGCGTGAACATGAGGGTGAGCGCAATCGCCGCGGCGAGCCGGATCAGGATCGCAAGCAACGGGCGTTCGGCGCGCATCGCAGCCATTAATCGGGCCTCCCCCGGTCCGGCCCGGCCATCATCTCCGCTCTCATCTCTCCCTCTTGTGCGGAATCGGCGGACGGCGCTAGGGGCCGGGTGAGAAAAGCACGAAACAAAATTGCGTCCCGCCCCGTCGCCGGTCCCGGCGGCACAGGCTTATCGGCCGCCCCCAAGGCGGCAGCAGGAGAGTTGACCGGCTTATGCGCGAGATTTCCCATGTCATCGTCGGCGATGCCGGCGTTTCGCCCCGCACGGGCGATGTGTTCGATCCCAATAGCGGTCAGGTGCAGGCGCGGGTGGCGCTGGGCGACCGGGCGCTGCTCGACCGCGCGGTGGCGGCGGCCGAGGCCGCGCAGCCGGCCTGGGCAGCCACCAACCCGCAGCGCCGCGCGCGGGTGATGTTCCGGTTCAAGGAACTGGTCGAAGCGAACATGGACGAGCTGGCCCGGCTGCTGTCGTCCGAACATGGCAAAGTGATTGCCGATGCCAAGGGCGACATCCAGCGCGGGCTGGAGGTGATCGAGTTTTGCTGCGGCATCCCCCATGCACTGAAGGGCGAATATAGCCAGGGTGCCGGCCCCGGCATCGACGTCTATTCGATGCGCCTGCCGCTGGGCATCGGTGCGGGGATCACGCCGTTCAACTTCCCGGCGATGATCCCGATGTGGATGTTCGGCCCGGCGATTGCGTGCGGCAATGCCTTTATCCTCAAGCCCTCGGAGCGCGACCCCTCGGTCCCCGTCCGTCTGGCCGAGCTGATGCGCGAGGCGGGGCTGCCCGAAGGCGTGCTGCAGGTCGTGCATGGCGACAAGGAGATGGTCGATGCGATCCTCGACCATCCGGCGATTGCGGCGGTCAGTTTCGTCGGCTCGTCCGACATTGCCCATTATGTCTATCGGCGCGGCGTCGATGCCGGCAAGCGCGTGCAGGCGATGGGCGGGGCCAAGAATCACGGCATCGTCATGCCCGATGCGGACATGGATCAGGTGGTGAAGGACCTGACCGGCGCGGCATTCGGCTCGGCGGGCGAACGCTGCATGGCGCTGCCGGTCGTCGTGCCGGTCGGCGAGCACACCGCCGACAGGCTGCGCGAGGCGCTGCTGCCCGCGATTGCGGCGCTGCGCATCGGCGTGTCGACCGATGACGAGGCGCATTACGGGCCGGTGGTCAATGCTGCGCACAAGGCGCGCGTCGAACAATGGATCCAGACCGGCGTCGATGAAGGCGCTGAGCTGGTCGTCGACGGGCGCGGCTTTACCCTGCAGGGGCATGAACAGGGCTTTTTCATCGGCCCGAGCCTGTTCGACCATGTTACCCCCGACATGCAGAGCTATCGCGAGGAGATTTTCGGCCCGGTGCTGCAGATCGTCCGCGCGCCCGATTTCGAAACCGCGCTGCGCCTGCCGAGCGCGCATCAATATGGCAATGGCGTCGCCATCTTCACCCGCAACGGCCATGCCGCGCGCGAGTTTGCGGCGCGGGTGAATGTCGGCATGGTCGGCATCAACGTGCCGATCCCGGTGCCGGTCGCCTATCACACCTTTGGCGGCTGGAAGCGTTCGGCGTTTGGCGACACCAACCAGCACGGCATGGAAGGCGTGCGCTTCTGGACGCGGATCAAGACCGTCACCCAGCGCTGGCCCGACGGCTCGCCGGATGGCGGCAACGCCTTTGTCATTCCCACCATGGGCTGAACCGATGACCAACCAGTTCGACCTGACCGACGACCAGCGCGAGATTCAGGAGCTTGCGCGCCGTTTCACCGCCGAGCGGATCACCCCCCATGCCGGCGAGTGGGACGAAAAACACATCTTCCCGCGCGACACGATCCGCGCGGCGGCCGAGCTTGGCTTCGGGGCTATCTATGTCTCCGAGGATTCGGGCGGCATCGGGCTGGGGCGGCTCGAGGCGGCGCTGATCATGGAGGCGATGGCCTATGGCTGTCCGTCGACCAGCGCCTTCATCTCGATCCACAACATGGCCGCGTGGATGATCGACCGGTTCGGGTCGGATGCGCTCAAGGCGCGCTATCTGCCCAGGCTGGTCGGGATGGACTGGATCGCCAGCTATTGCCTGACCGAGCCGTCCTCCGGCTCGGATGCGGCGGCGCTCAAGACCCGCGCGGTGCGCGACGGCGATGATTTCATCGTCTCGGGCACCAAGCAGTTCATCTCGGGCGGCGGCGAGAATGAGCTGTATCTGGTCATGGTCCGCACCGGGGCCGAAGGGCCCAAGGGGATCAGCTGCCTCGCGATCGAAAAGGACATGCCCGGCGTGTCGTTCGGCACCAATGAGCGCAAGCTTGGCTGGCATTCGCAGCCGACCGCGCAGGTGATCCTCGACAATGTCCGCGTGCCCGCCGCCAATCTGGTCGGCGGCGAGGGCGAGGGGTTCCGCATCGCGATGATGGGGCTGGACGGCGGACGGCTGAACATCGGTGCCTGCTCGCTGGGCGGCGCGCAGCGCGGGCTGGACGAGGCGGTCGCCTATGTGAAGGACCGCCAGCAATTCGGCCAGCCGATCGCCGAGTTCCAGAACACCCAGTTCATGCTCGCCGACATGGCGACCGAGCTGGAAGCGGCGCGGGCGCTGCTCTATCTCGCCGCCGCCAAGGTGACCGCCGATGCGCCGGACAAGACGCGCTTTGCCGCGATGGCGAAGCGGCTGGCGACCGACACCGGCTCGTCGGTGGTCGACCGCGCGCTCCAGCTGCATGGCGGCTATGGCTATCTGATGGATTATCCGATCGAGCGGTTCTGGCGCGACCTGCGCGTCCATTCGATCCTTGAGGGGACGAACCAGGTGATGCGGATGATCGTCGGCCGGGACCTGCTGCGCCAATGAGCGGCGCGGCACCCGAAGCGGCCGGCATCATCGCCGCAACCGAAGGCGGCGTCGGCCGCATCCGGCTCGACCGGCCATCGGCCATCCATGCGCTGACCCGGCCGATGTGCGCGGCGGTGCTCGCCGCGCTCGACGGCTGGAGCCGCGACGATGCGGTGCGCGCGATCCTGATCGATCACGCCGCCGGACGCGGTTTCTGCGCCGGCGGCGATATCCGCATGCTGGCAGACTCTGGTGCCGGCGACGGGGCGGAGGCGCGCGCCTTTTTCCACACCGAATACCGTATGAACCACCGGCTGTTTGCCTACGCCAAGCCGCTGGTCGCGTTCATGGACGGGATCACCATGGGCGGCGGCGTTGGCCTTGCCATGCCCTGCCGGTTCCGCGTGGCGACCGAGAACACCCGCTTTGCGATGCCCGAAACCGGGATCGGCCTGTTCCCCGATGTCGGCGGCGGCTGGTATCTGTCGCGGCTGCCGGGGCGGGTGGGGCAGTTTCTGGCCCTGACCGGGGCGCGGCTCGACGGGGCCGAATGCCTGCTGCTCGGCCTTGCCACCCATTACATCCCGTCCGCCGCGCTGGATGAAGTAAAGGCGCGCATCGCCGCCGATCCCGGTGCGCTCGAGGCGATCCTCGAGGCCTATGACAGCGATCCGCCCCCGGCGCGGATCGAGGATAATCTGCCGCTGATCGACCGGCTGTTCGCGTCTGATCGGCTGGAGGAGATTTTTGCCGATCTCGCCGCCGATCCGTCCGATTGGGCGGCGCGGGAGCTGAAGACGCTCACCACCAAATCGCCGCAGACGATGAAGGTCGCGCTGCGCCAGCTGGCCGAGGGCGCGGAGATGGCCGATTTCGCCGCCGAAATGGCGCAGGAATATGCCATCGCCGCCCGGGTCGTGCAGATGCCCGACTTTCTCGAGGGCGTGCGCGCGGTGATTATCGACAAGGACAATGCCCCGCGCTGGACGGCGGCGCGGCCGGAAGACGTGCCCGATGCGCTGATCGACGGCATTTTCGCACCGCTGCCGGCCGACCAGGCCTGGACCCCCGCTGACTGATCTTCGCTGCCAAGGACCCGAATGATGCGCCATGAGACCATCCTGATCGAACGCCATGATGCGGTGACGCTGGTGCGGCTGAACCGGCCGCAGGCGCTCAACGCGCTCAACAGCCAGGTGCTGGCCGAGCTGATCGACGTGTTCGCCGCCTATGACGCCGATCCGGCGCAGCGCTGCCTGGTGCTGACCGGCAGCGAAAAGGCCTTTGCCGCCGGGGCCGACATCAAGGAAATGTCGTCCCAGGGCTTTGCCGACATGTATGGCTCCAATTTCTTCGCCGGCTGGGAACGGGTGACGGCGACGCGCAAGCCGTGGATCGCGGCGGTCGCCGGCTATGCGCTGGGCGGCGGCTGCGAAGTGGCGATGATGGCCGATTTCATCATCGCCGCCGACACCGCGAAGTTCGGCCAGCCGGAAATCAAGCTGGGCGTGTCGCCGGGCATGGGCGGGTCGCAGCGGCTGACCCGCGCGATCGGCAAGGCCAAGGCGATGGAAATGTGCCTGACCGGGCGGATGATGGACGCCGCCGAGGCCGAGCGCGCCGGGCTGGTCGCCCGCATCGTCGCCCCCGATGCGCTGATCGACGAGGCGCTCAAGACCGCAGCCGTTATCGCCGGGATGCCGCCGCTTGCCGCCATCGCCAACAAGGAAATGGTCAACGCCGCGTTCGAGACCCAGCTTGGCCAGGGGATCCTGTTCGAGCGTCGGCTGTTCCACGGACTGTTCGGCACCGAGGATCAGAAGGAAGGCATGGCCGCGTTCGTCGAAAAGCGGCCGGGCGTCTGGACCGGGCGCTGATTGCCCCCGGCTGCCCCTTCCACACTGGCTGAGTTACTGCGGAAAAAGGATCGCTTCATGGCGCGCATCGGGTTCATCGGGCTGGGCAATATGGGTGGCGGCATGGCCGCCAATCTCGCGCGCGGCGGGCATGATGTCCGCGCGTTCGACCTGTCGGCCGAGGCGCTGGCGCGGGCCGAGGCGGCGGGCTGTCTTGCCGCCGCCACCGCCGCCGAGGCCGCTTCGGGGGCAGAGGCGGTGATCACGATGCTGCCGGCCGGAACCCATGTCGCGCAGGTGTATGAGGAGGCGGTGTTCGCCGCCGCCCCGGCGGGTGCGCTGCTGATCGACTGTTCGACGATCGACGTCGCCACCGCCCGGCGCGTGGCCGAGGCGGCCGTCGCGCGCGGGCTGGCGGCGGTCGATGCGCCGGTGTCGGGCGGGATCGCGGCGGCGGCGGGCGGCACGCTGACCTTCATGGTCGGCGGCCCGGCCGAGGCGTTCCGCCGCGCCGAACCGATTCTGGCGCTGATGGGCAAGGCGGTGATCCATGCCGGCCCGGCCGGGGCAGGGCAGGCGGCCAAGATCTGCAACAACATGCTGCTCGGCGCGTCGATGGTGGCGACCGCCGAGACGTTCCTGCTCGCGCGCAAGCTCGGCCTCGATCCGCAGACCTTTTACGACATCGCGTCCAAGGCGTCGGGCCAGTGCTGGTCGATGACCAGCTATTGCCCGCTGCCCGGTGTCGGGCCGGACAGCCCGGCCGACCGCGACTATCAGGGCGGGTTCGCCGCCGCGCTGATGCTCAAGGATCTGAAGCTGGCGGTGAAGGCCGCCGCCGATGCCGATGCCAGCGTGCCGATGGGCGCGGAGGCGATGGCGCTGTATCAGGCCTTTACCAATCAGGGGCAGGGCGGGCTCGATTTTTCCGGCATCATCAGGATGCTCGACTGAGCTGCGGCGCAGGCCGGGCTGCCCCGCATTTTCCGGGCCGCCGGGTGATTCCACCCGGCTCGAAAATGCGCGCTCTTGTCTGCCGCATTTTCCGAGTCACCGGGTGATTCCACCCGGTTCGAAAATGCGCGCTCTTGTCTGCCGCATTTTCCGGGCCACCGGGTGATTCCACCCGGTTCGAAAATGCTCTAGGGGCGGGGCCATGTCGATCAAGCACGCCCTTTCCGTCACGCGCGCGGCCGATTTTGCCGCCTGGTATCAGACCGTCATCGCCGAAGCCGACATGGCCGAGGATTCGGGCGTGCGCGGCTGCATGGTCATCCGGCCATGGGGCTACGGCATCTGGGAACGCATCCAGCGCCTGCTCGATGACCGGATCAAGGCGACCGGCCATGAGAATTGCTATTTCCCGCTGTTCATCCCGCTGTCCTATTTCGAAAAGGAAGCGGAGCATGTCGACGGCTTTGCCAAGGAAATGGCGGTCGTCACCCATCACCGCCTCGTCCAGAAGGACGGCCGGCTGGTGCCCGATCCTGAGGCGAAGCTGGAAGAGCCTTTGGTCGTCCGCCCGACCTCGGAAACGGTGATTGGTGCGGCGATGTCGCGCTGGGTGCAGAGCTGGCGCGACCTGCCGGTGCTGATCAACCAATGGGCCAATGTCGTGCGCTGGGAAATGCGCACCCGCATGTTCCTGCGCACCGCCGAGTTTCTGTGGCAGGAGGGCCATACCGCCCATGCCACGGTCGACGAGGCGCGCGACGAGACGATGAAGATGCTCGAGGTCTATCGCAGCTTTGCCGAGGATTGCCTGGCGATGCCGGTGGTCGCCGGCGAGAAGCCGGAAAATGAACGTTTCCCCGGCGCGGTCTCGACCTATTCGATCGAGGCGATGATGCAGGACGGCAAGGCGTTGCAGGCCGGCACCTCGCATTTCCTCGGCACCACTTTTTCTTCGGCGCAGGACATCAGGTTCCAGAATTCGGAAGGCCAGTTCGAGCTGGCGCAGACCACCAGCTGGGGCGTCTCGACCCGGATGATCGGCGGGCTGATCATGGTGCATGGCGATGATGACGGGCTGCGCGTGCCGCCGATGGTCGCGCCCTGGCAGATCGTGATCGTGCCGATGCTGCGCGACCAGCCCGAGGACGCGGCGGTGGTCGATTATTGCAAGGCGCTCCAGGCCGAACTGGCAAAGCTCAGCGCGCTGGGCGAGCCGGTGCGCGCGCTGCTCGACCTCAAGGCTGCCAAGGCGCAGACCAAGCGCTGGGGCTGGGTGAAGAAGGGCGCGCCGCTGGTGATCGAGGTCGGCGGGCGCGACGTTGCCGGGGGCAATGTCTCGGTCATTCGCCGCGATCGGCTCTACCGCGAGGACGGCAAGCTCGATGCGCAGATCCTGCCGCGTGGCGACTTCGTTGCCGGGGCGGCGGCGATGCTGGCGGATATTCAGCAGGCGCTCTACCAGCAGGCGCGGGCGCGGCTGGACAGCAATATCCACCGCGACATCACCGATTTCGACGCGCTGGCGGCGATGTTTGCCGAAAAGGCGACGGTTCCGGGCTGGGCCGAGGTCAACTGGGCCAGGCCGACCGGTGCCGAGCTGGACGCGGTGGTCGAGCGGCTGAAGGCGCTGAAGCTCACCTTCCGCAACGTCGCCAGCGACGCCGCGCCGGCCGAGGGCGATTGCATCTTCACCGGCAAGCCGGCGGTCGAGCGGATTCTGGTCGCGCGCGCCTATTGATGCGGGAGCGGTGATTGGTGAGCGGGGCGGGCGGCCTTAGCCCGCCCGCCTACCTGTTGCCTGTTTCCGCCAGATAGGCGGCCAGCCGTTCCGGATCGACTGCGCCGGTCAGGCCGATCTTGGTGCGCCGCCACAAAATGTCCTCGGGCGTCTTCGCCCATTCGCGCGCGACCAGCCAGTCGACCTCGCGCGCCGTCAGCCCGGCGCCGAAATCCGTGCCCAGATCGGCCTCGGTCGTGACACCGGCCAGCATCTCGTCGAGCAGCCCGCCATAGGCCCGCGCCATTCTGAGGCTGCGCGCTTCGCCCAGAAACGGCCAGAGCTGCCGCACCCGCGCGAGGAACGCCGCGAAATCGCCGATCTCGCCGCCCGGCAGCGGCCTGTCGCGCGTCATCGGCCGCGTGGTCAGGCCGAGCGGCCCGGCCAGCCGCTCCACCGCCACTTCGCCCAGATGCCGGGCGGTGGTGATCTTGCCGCCGAACACCGACAGGAGCGGCGGGCCGCTCTCGTCCAGTTCGAGCACATAGTCGCGCGTCACCTGCTGCGCCTCGCTCGCCCCGTCGTCATAGAGCGAGCGGATGCCGGCATAGGTGGCGATGATGTCGGCGCTGGTCAGCTGGCGCGGGAAATAGCGGTTGACGGCGGCGAGCAGATAATCGGTTTCCGCCGCGCTGATCCGCGCGTCGCGCGGGTCGTCAACGGCGACATCGGTGGTGCCGACAAGCGTGGTGCCGTTTTCATAGGGAATGGCGAACACGATCCGCCGGTCCGGCTGTTGCAGGATATAGGCATGATCGCCGGCAAACAGGCCGGGGACGATGATGTGGCTGCCGCGGATCAGCCGCGCCCCGGCCCGGGCGTTGACGCCCAGCCGCCCGCCGGCTTCCGCCACCCATGGCCCGGCGGCGTTGACGATGGCACGCGCGCTGATTTCACGCCCGCCCGCCAGATAGGCCTGCCACTGCCCGCCCTGACGCCGGGCCGACAGCAGCTCGGTCCGGGTCAGGATTTCGGTGCCGTGCCGCGCCGCGTCGACCGCGTTCAGCACCACCAGCCGGGCATCGTCGACCCAGGCATCCGAATAGGAAAAGCCCGGCAGCGCGCGCCTGAGCGGGGCGAGCAGCGGCGATCCGCGCCGCAGCCCGCGTGAGCGCGGCAGCGACATGCGGCCGCCCAGATGATCGTAGAGAAACAGCCCCGCGCGCACCATCCACCAGGGGCGCAGCGCATGATCGTGCGGCAGCACGAACTGCATCGGATAGATGATGTGGGGGGCCATGCGCACCAGCCGCTCGCGCTCGATCAGCGCCTCGCGCACCAGCTTGAACTCGAAAAACTCCAGATAGCGCAGCCCGCCATGGATCAGCTTGGTCGAGGCCGAGGAGGTCGCCCCGGCAAGGTCGCCCTTGTCGACCAGGATGACGCGCAGCCCGTTGAGCGCCGCCTCGCGCGCAATCGCGGTGCCGTTGATCCCGCCGCCGATGATGAGAAGATCGCAGTCGGTCACGTTCGCCCTTCTGACAACGCTATCTTGTTGCACGCCCCATAGCGCGGCGGCATCCC
>DBAW01000124.1:0-7388 GCA_002291855.1 Sphingomonas sp. UBA1000 | reverse complement strand
GCCCTCCGCCGGATCGGCGAAAGCCGGGGCGTGCCGCCGCACCCGCCCGGCGGGGCTGGCATCGCACCGGGGCGGGGTCTAGACCGGGCCATGGCCCGATCCCCCGAACGCTCCGCATCCGCCCGCTCCGACACCAGCCGCGCTGCGCCCAGGCGCGGCCGCAAGCCCGTGCCCGGCCTGC
The DNA here is from genome assembly GCA_002291855.1 of Sphingomonas sp. UBA1000. Taxonomy (GTDB): domain Bacteria; phylum Pseudomonadota; class Alphaproteobacteria; order Sphingomonadales; family Sphingomonadaceae; genus Sphingomonas_B. The sequence goes on along the minus strand of DBAW01000124.1, from coordinate 7,207 downwards.
CGACGCGCGAACAGATCCTTGATTTCATCACCCGGTCCGACACGCCGGCGGGCAAGCGCGAAATCGCCCGCGCCTTTGGCCTGTCGGGCGCGGACAAGATCGCGCTCAAGGCGCTGCTCAAGGACATGGCCGATGAAGGGCTGATCGACAGCGCCCCCGGCCGCGCGTTTCACAAAATGGGCGGCGTGCCCAAGGTGACGGTGCTGCGCGTCGTCGATGTCGATGAGGACGGCCAGGCCTGGGCGGTGCCCGAACGCTGGGAAGCGGCCACCCCGCCGCCGCGCCTGCGCCTGCGCGAACGCCGGCGGCAATCGGCGGTGGCACCCGGCGACCGGGTGCTGGCGCGCACCGAGGAGGCCGGGCGCGGCTGGATCGCCCATCCGATGAAAACGCTGGCGCGCGGCTCCGAACAATTGCTCGGCGTGCTGCACCGCGAGGGCGAGCGCTTGTGGCTGCGGGGCGTGGAAAAGCGCGAACGGCGCGAGCTGCCAGTGTCCGATGCCGGCAATGCCGAGCCGGGCGATCTGGTGCTGGCTGAAAAGACCGGCCGGCCGCCGCGCATCACCGCGCGCGTCGTCGAACGGCTGGGCGATCCGTTCCAGCCGCGCAGCTTCTCGCTGGTCGCGATCCACCGCCACGGCATTCCCGACCGCTTTGCCGACGAGGCGCTGGCGGAGGCGGAGCGGGTGGCGCGGATGGATCTGGGCGAACGCGAGGATCTGCGCCATTTGCCGATCGTCGCCATCGATCCGGCCGATGCCCGCGACCATGACGATGCGGTATGGGCCGAGGAAACCGAGAGCGGCTGGCGCGCGATCGTCGCCATCGCCGATGTCAGCTTCTATGTCCGCCCCGGCTCCGCGCTCGACCGCGAGGCGCGGCGGCGCGGCAACAGCGTCTATTTCCCCGACCGGGTGGTGCCGATGCTGCCCGAAAGCCTGTCGGCCGATATCTGTTCGCTCAAGGCCGGGGCCGACCGCGCGGCGCTGGCCTGCCACCTGACCTTCGACCGCGCCGGGCGGATGACCGGCTGGCGCTTTGCCCGCGCGGTCGTGCGGATCGCCGCCAATATCGCCTATGAGGATGCGCAGGCGGCGATCGACGGCGTCGAGCGCGGGGAGGGGGCGGGGCCGGTGCCGCCCGCGCTGGTCGATCAGGCGCTGCGCCCGCTCTGGGGCTGCTGGGCGGCGCTTGCCAAGGCGCGCGACGCGCGCGAGCCGCTCGACCTTGATCTGCCCGAGCGGCGTGTGGTGCTCGATGAAACCGGGCGCATCCTGTCGGTCGCGCCGCGCGACCGGCTCGACGCGCACCGGCTGATCGAGGATTTCATGATCGCCGCCAATGTCGCGGCGGCCCGCGCGCTCGAAGACCGCAAGGCGCCGGTGATGTACCGCGTCCACGAACCGCCCTCGCGCGAGAAACTGGTCGCGCTCAAGGAATATCTGAAAAGCTTCGAGCTGGAGTTCGCGCTGGGTCAGGTGGTCAGGCCCGCGACCTTCAACCGGCTGATCGCGCGGGTGGGCGATGCCGATCACCGGCCGCAGGTGATGGAACAGATTCTGCGCACCCAGACCCAGGCCTATTACGCGCCGGTCAATGCCGGCCATTTCGGCCTGTCGCTCGCCTCCTATGCGCATTTCACCAGCCCCATTCGCCGCTATGCCGATCTGATCGTCCATCGCGCGCTGGTCGGCGCGCACGGCCTGACCCCGGCGACCGACCAGACGCGGCTGAGCGCCGCCGATGCCGAGGCGATGGAGCGGATCGGCGAGACGATCAGCCAGCTCGAACGGCGGGCGATGGAGGCGGAGCGCGAGACCATCGACCGCTATGTCGCCGCCTATCTGGCCGATCATGTCGGCGAACTGGTCGCCGCGCGCATCACCGGTGTGCAGTCGTTCGGCTTTTTCGCGACGGTCGAAGGGCTGGGCGGCGACGGGCTGGTGCCCGTATCCACGCTGGGGGCGGAATATTTCCACCATGACGAGGGCCGGCAGACGCTGACCGGGGAGCACAGCGGCACCGTCTATGCCCCCGGCCAGCGGCTGCAACTGCGGCTGGCCGAGGCGAACCCGGTCAGCGGCGCATTGCGCTTCGCTCTGCCCGATGCGGTCGACGACGGGCCGTTCCCGGTGCGCGGCGGCCGGCCCCGTGTCATTCACCGGCGCGGGCGCCCGAAAAACATACGCCATAAATCAAGGTGATAGGCGGTAGTCCGAAAATTCCTTTTGACATGTGTCACAAGACTGTCATCGTCCTTTCAACAAAGAGTCATGTTGAGAGGAGTCGATGATGCGCGGATCATTCCTTGTCCCCGTCACGGTCGCGCTGGTCGGCGCGGCGCTGTCGGCCACCGCCGCATCCGCCCAGTTGCAGATGCAGGTGCCGCCGCCCCAGCCGACGCAGGAGCAGCGTTATGGCTTCAACGCCATCCAGCGCGAGGATCTGACCGCGGCCGAGGCGCGGCTGGTGGCGCAGCGCGTTGCCGAGCCGAACGAGCCGGCGGTGCTGCTCAACCTCGCCCATGTCTACACCCGCACCGGCCGCGCAGATCAGGCCGAGGCCCTGTACCGGCAGGTGCTGGGGGCCGAAAACGCGCTGATGGCGACGGCGTCCAGCCGCCCGGTTTGGTCGCATGATCTGGCGCAGCGCGGGCTTGACCGCACCCGGTCCATCGCCGCGCGCTAAGAGCAATTTCAAGCCGGGTTAAATCACCCGGCGACTCGGAAAATGCGATAAATCAAAGGCCTGGAGCGGCCGATCCGATGCAACCGGCTCGGCCGCTCCAAACCGCGCGCACCTTCTTCACGCCGCAGGCCGAACGGCCCGGGTGCCCTGCGCCCGGGCCTTTTTCGTGTCGCCCGATCTCCGCCAAGCGCGGCGGGGCTGATCTGCCGCCGCGACATGCGGCTTGCCAGTTGCGAACAAAAACGCACACTGGGGCTGCACAAGAACAGCCAGGCAGAATCAGGAGAGCGCGCGATGATGAACTACCCCCACCATTATATCGATGGCGCCTGGGTGGAGAGCGAGGGCGGCCGCCCGCATCAGGTGATCAACCCGGCGACCGAGGAGCCGTGCACCGCGATCACGCTGGGCAGCGCGGCCGATGTCGACCGCGCCGTCGCCGCCGCGCGCCGCGCCTTTGACGATTTTTCGCGCACCAGCGTCGATGAGCGTGCGGCGCTGCTCGAACGCATCATTGCGGTCTACAAGACGCGCATGGCCGATATCGCCCGCGCGATCGCGGTCGAAATGGGCGCGCCGATGGGGCTGGCCTCGTCCGCTCAGGCCCCGGCCGGGCTTGGCCATTTCATGTATACGCTGCGCGCGCTTAGGGAGTTTCGGTTCGAGGAGATGATCGGCCGCACCCGCGTCGTCCATGAACCGATCGGCGTCGTCGCGATGATCACGCCGTGGAACTGGCCGATCAACCAGATCGTCGCCAAGGTCGCCCCGGCGCTGGCCGCGGGCAACACCATGGTGCTCAAGCCGTCGGAGGAAACCCCGGCCTCGGCCGCGATCCTGGCCGAGGTGCTGCACGAAGCGGGCGTGCCCAAGGGCGTGTTCAATCTGGTGCAGGGCGACGGGCCGACCGTGGGGGCGGCGCTGTCGGCGCACCGCGATGTCGATATGGTCAGCTTCACCGGATCGACCCGCGCCGGCACCGCGATTGCCGCCGCCGCCGCACCGACCGTCAAGCGCGTGCATCAGGAACTGGGCGGCAAGGCCCCCAATCTGGTGCTTGAAGGCGCCAAGCTTGCCGAAGTGCTGCCGCCGACGGTGATCGGCGTGCTCGCCAATAGCGGGCAGAGCTGCATCGCGCCGACCCGCATCCTCGTCCATCAGAGCCAGGTCGATGAAGCCACCGCCTTCATCAAGGCGATGATGGAGGCAACGCCGGTCGGCGATCCGCTGGCCGAGGGCAACCATATCGGCCCGGTCGTCAACCGCAGCCAGTGGGAAAAGATTCAGGGCCTGATCCAGAGCGCCATTGACGAGGGCGCGACCCTGGTCACCGGCGGCACTGGCCTGCCCGAAGGCGTCAATCGCGGCTATTATGTCCGCCCGACGCTGTTCCGCGACGTGACGCCCGATATGCGCATCGCGCAGGAAGAGGTGTTCGGCCCGGTCGCCACGATCATGAGCTATGGCGACGAGGAAGAGGGCATCCGCATCGCCAACGACACGGTTTACGGCCTGTCGGCGACGATTTCGGGCGATCCGGAGCGGGCGGCGGGCGTTGCCCGGCGGCTGCGGGCCGGGCTGGTGACGATCAATGGCTGGTCGCCCGATCCGGGCGCGCCGTTCGGCGGCTACAAACAGTCGGGCAATGGCCGCGAAAATGGCCGCTACGGGCTCGTTGATTTCATGGAGGTGAAGTCGGTGGTCGGCCTGCCGGCCTGATCCAACCCCGATGAGCGTCCCTTCGTGCCGGTCGCTGTCCCGCGCCGGCACAGGGGGCGTCAAATCCCTGCCATCGGCGCTGTTTCCGTTTGGTGACAACGCTGTTAGTTGTGACGCATCGGGATGGACACTCCCGATCTTCGGTCTGGGCCGCTCTCCGCCACACGGGGGGCGGCCTCTTTCTTTGCCGGAGCCGGACCCTCGCACGGAGGCGCTTCGGCGGCGCGGCCAGGGAGGGGAAGCCGCGCCGCCCGTCTGCGTCCCGGCAGGCGGCGGATGATCGCGCCCGGGCGCGGTCGCAGGCGTTTCGAAGCTGATCTGAGATAGGCGGCATGCCGCCCGGTTCAAGGTGACGGGCGGGGCCGCAGCGCAGTTATTGCAGCCGGTAGACGATGCTGGCGCGGCTGACCGTGCCCGAGGCGCTGATCGCACGTTCCCGATCTTCCTCGATCCGGTATTCATAGGACAGGCGCAGGTTCAGCCGTTCCGACACCTTGCTGTTGAGCGCCGAGGTCAGCACCCCGCTCGACGTGCCCTGTTCGTAATAGATCGACGCCCGTTGCGAGAAATCGAGCCGGGGATTGATCGTCCAGTCGAGATCGAGCGAGCCGCGCCCGGCCAGACGTTCGCGGACCGCGGTGCCGGTGTCGGTCACGCGCAGCGCCGGCCCGCCTTCGAGCGCGACCTTCAGCCGGTCGCCGCGATTGAGCGCCCAGCCCGCGCCGGCCCCGGTGGTCACGCGCTGTTCATAGCCAAGGCCCGGATCGCGTTCGTACAGCCCCAGCCCGAACAGATAGCCGCGCTTGTCGATGGTTCGGCGCGGCTGCCAGGATGCGATGATCCGTTCGACCGCATTCACCCCTTCGGCATCCTGCACTTCGGCACGCGCGCTCAGCCTGTGGGTCCAGTTCACCCCGGCGCGCTCGGCATCGATCGAGGCGACAAGGCCAAGGCTCGACACCGGGCCGGTCGCGCGGCTGGCGCCGAACTCGATCTTGCCGGTCCAATTGTCGAGCGGGCCGGCGGCCGCGCGGCGCTGCTGGTCGGCCTGTGCCGCCGCCAGCCGCACCGCCTCGCGCTGCGCGGCATGGGCGGCCTGCAGGGCATCGAGCGCGGCGGCGGCATCGGGCTGCGCCGTCCGCGCATAGCCGAACAGCCGGTCGACCACCGCCTCGTCGCCCGCCGCGATCGCCGCGTCGATCACCGCTTTCAGGTCCGGCGGCACCGCGTTCTGGCCGGGTTCGGCAGCGGCGGGCGCGGGGGCGGACAGTGCCGGCGGCACCGGAGGCGCTTGATCGAACATGGCGATGGTGTAGCGAGGCGCGGCGTCGTGTGCCAGCAGCTTGCGGCTTGACGCATGCGCCCCTCGCTCTCCACCCTCGCGCGTGCGTGGGAAAGGCCTGAACGGACCAATATGCAGCTTGTCATCGTCGAATCGCCCGCCAAGGCGAAGACCATCGAGAAATATCTGGGCCGCGATTTCCGGGTGCTCGCTTCCTATGGCCATATCCGCGACCTGCCGCCCAAGGACGGATCGGTCGATCCGGATGACGGCTTTGCGATGGAATGGGAGGTTTATGGCGACAAGGCGCGCCAGCTCAAGGCAATCGCCGACGAGGCACGCGGGGCCGACCGCCTGATCCTCGCGACCGACCCTGATCGCGAGGGGGAGGCGATCAGCTGGCATGTGCAGGAAGTGCTGCGCCAGAAAAAGGCGCTGCCCGCGCAGGTCGAGCGCGTGACCTTCAACGCGATCACCAAGGCGGCGGTCACCGAGGCGATGGCGCGGCCGCGCGCGCTCGACGAGGATCTGATCGATGCCTATCGGGCGCGCCGCGCGCTCGACTATCTGGTCGGCTTCACCCTGTCGCCGATCCTGTGGCGCAAGCTTCCGGGCGCGAAATCGGCCGGGCGCGTCCAGTCGGTCGCGCTCCGGCTGGTCGTCGACCGCGAACGCGAGATCGAGGCATTCCGCGCCCAGGAATATTGGTCGATCACCGCCCAGATGGAGCAGGACGGCACGCCGTTCATCGCCCGGCTGGTCCGGCTGAAGGGGGAAAAGCTCGACCGGCTGTCGATCGCGACCGAAGCCGCAGCCGAAGAGGCGCGCCGCACGGTCGAGGCCGGGCGTTTCGCGGTTGCAAGCGTCGAGACCAAGCCGCTGACCCGCAATCCGCCGCCGCCCTTCACGACCTCGACCCTCCAGCAGGAAGCGGCGCGCAAGCTCGGCTTTTCGGCCAGCCACACGATGCGCATCGCCCAGGCGCTGTACGAGGACGGGGCGATCACCTATATGCGCACCGACGGCGTGCAGATGGATGCCAGCGCCATCTCCGCTGCGCGTGCCGCCATCGCCAATCGCTATGATGGCGCGTTCGTGCCCGACAAGCCGCGCCAGTATCAGACCAAGGCCAAGAATGCGCAGGAAGCCCATGAGGCGATCCGGCCGACCGATTTTTCCCGCGACCGTGCCGGATCGGGTGATCATGCGCGGCTCTATGAGCTGATCTTCAAGCGTGCGCTGGCCAGCCAGATGGCCTCGGCCCGGCTGGAACGCACGACCGTCGAGCTGGAGGACGGCACCGGCCGCACTGCGCTGCGCGCGACCGGGCAGGTGGTGCTGTTCCCCGGCTATCTCGCCCTTTACGAGGAAGGGCGCGACGACCAGAATATCGCCACACCCGGCAACGCCGATGGCGATGACGAGGATGGCCGCCTGCCGCGCATGGCGCAGGGCGACGCGCCGGCGCGCAAGGCCGCGCATGCCGAACGCCATTCCACCCAGCCGCCGCCGCGCTTT
>DBAW01000141.1:3968-16673 GCA_002291855.1 Sphingomonas sp. UBA1000 | reverse complement strand
TTGCCATACATGCTTTTTTCCACCCACGCGCCGAACGCTTCGAGCAGCGCGCCATCGGCATCGGTGGCAAGCGGGAAGCCAAGGCCATATTTGGCGGTGAAGGACTGGTGCTTTTTGGCGCTGTCCTTCGACACGCCGAGGATCGCCGTGCCGGCGGCGTCGAACGCGGCGGCAAGTTCGGTAAAGGCCTGCGCTTCCTTGGTGCAGCCGGGGGTATCGTCCTTGGGGTAGAAATACAGCACCAGCTTGCGGCCGCGCCAGGCGGCGAGCGTCGTCTGCGCGCCATCCATCGTCTCGAACGCCGCCTCGGGCGCCATGTCACCGACCTGAACCATGATCCTCAGCCCTCCTCGCTCCGCGCGACGATCCGCGCCCAGCAGTCGGCGACGCTTTGCCGCGCCTCGGCATAGCCTGCAAGCAGCGCCGGCCAGTCGGCAAAGCCGCAGGCGCGGGCAATCAGCGCGCGGCCGGGGGGCGGCGGCTCCTGCGCATCGGGGGCAACGAGGCGCAGCGTGACGAGCAGCCGGGTCAGCATGTCATGCGCGGGGCCGAGCGCGGGCGGCAGCAGCCCGGCATCGACCAGTGCGGCAATCGCGCGCCTGAGATCGGGGTCGACGCCGCAGCGATGCTCAAGCTGGGCGACATGCACGCAAAACTCCAGATCGACCAGCCCGCCCTCGACCAGCTTGGCATCGAGCGGCCCGGCCGGCGGCTTGTGCGCGCGCATGTCGCGGCGCATCGCCACCGCATCGGCGAGCAGCCGGGGCACATCGCGCGGCGCGGCGAGCGCGGCGTCGATCGCCGCCTGCACCGCCGCCCGCGCCGCCGCCGAGCCATAGACCGGGCGCGCGCGGGCCAGCGCCATATGCTCCCACGTCCAGGCCTCGCGCGCCTGATATTCGGCAAAGGACTGAACGGTGACCGCCAGCAGCCCCTTGGCCCCGGACGGGCGCAGCCGCGTGTCGATGTCGTAAAGCGGCCCGGCGGCGGTCGGCGCGGACAGGGCGGCGGTCACGCGCTGGGCGAGCCGGGCATAATAGCGCGTCGCCTCCAGCGGGCGCGGGCCATCGGATTCGGCCATGAAATCGCCGGTGAACAGATAGACGAGATCAAGGTCCGACGCATGGGTGAGCGCCTGCCCGCCGAGCCGGCCGAGCGCGATGATCGTCAGCTCGCTGCCCGGCACCCGGCCATGGGCGGCGACATGTTCGGCAACCGCCGCATCGGCCAGCGTGACCAGCGCCGCCTCGGCGACGCGGGCATAGCCGGCGGCGACGTCGAGCGGATCGCTCGCGCCTTCGAGGATCTGGACGCCGAGCGCGAAGCGCCGCTCCCCCACCGCCTGGCGGACATGATCGAGCAGCCCTTCATAGCCCCGGTCGGCATCGCCGCCGGCAAACTGGGCGGTGAGCGCATCAAGACCCGGCGGCAGCGCAAAGGCAGTGGCGTCGATCAGCCCGTCGAGCAGGTCCGGCCGCCGGCCGAGATCGGCGGCGAGCGCGGGCGCATGGCTCAATATCCCGGCCAGCAGCCGGGCGAGCGCCGGCCGCGCCGCGAGCAGGCGGAAAAAGTTGAGCGCGGTCGGCACGCGCGCGACGATATCGTCCAGCCGGTGCAGCGCCCGGTCGGGATCGGGGGCCTCGCCCAGCGCGGTGACGAGCACCGGCAGCATGTCTTCGAGCGCGGCGCGCGCCGCGGCGCTTTGCAGCGCGCGCACGCCGCCGCCGCGCCAGCGCGCAATCGTCGCCCGCGCCGGGCCGGGCGGATCGAACCCGGCTGCGGCCAGCACCCGGTCGAGCGCATCCTCGTCGAGCGGCAGGCCGGGGGCGTCATCGCCCCCCAGCGCGCCATATATCTCGGCAACAGTCGCGACATGCGGGGCAAGCGCCGACACCAGCGCCGCCCCGTCGGCCAGCCCGTGCAGCCGCGCGACCGCATCGAGCGCCGCCGGATCGGCGGGCAGGGCATGGGTCTGCCGGTCATCGACCATTTGCAGCCGGTGTTCGATGGTGCGGTAGAGCCGATAGGCCGCCGCCAGCCGCCCGGCCTCGTCCGCCGCGACCAGCCCGCGCGCGGCGAGCGCCGCAAGGGCATCGAGCGTTGTCGCGATGCGCAGATCGCGGTCGCGCCCGCCATGGATCAGCTGGTGGATCTGGGTGAAGAACTCGACCTCGCGGATGCCGCCCCGGCCACGCTTCAGATCGAACCCCGGCCCGAGGGTCTGCCCGGCGGCATGATGGGCGCGAATCTGCCCGGACATGGCCTGCATCTCGCCGATCGCGCCGAAATCGAGCGCGCGCCGCCAGACAAAGGGGCGCACCGCTTCAAGGAACATCCGCCCCAGCGCGGCATCGCCGGCCGCGACGCGGGCGCGGACGAACGCCGCCCGCTCCCATGCCAGCGCGCTCGATTCATAATAGCTGATCGCCGCTTCGACCGGCAGCGCGATGGGCGTGACCTCGGGCGAGGGCCTGAGCCGCAGATCGACGCGGAACACATAGCCATCGGCATCGCGCGCCTGCAGCAGCTCGACGACGCGCCGGCCGATCCGGACCGCCGCCTCGCCCGGTTCCTCGCGCGGGCGGCAGGGCAGCGTGTCGGGATCGAACAGGAAGATCGGATCGATGTCGGAGGAGTAATTGAGTTCGCGCCCGCCATGCTTGCCGAGCGCGATGGCGACGAAGCCTTTGGCCGGCGCGTCGGGGGTGCGTTCCGCGATCGCCGCCGCAATCGCCCGGTCGAGCGCCAGATCGGCGAGGTCCGACAAGGTGGCGGTGACCGTTTCCAGATCGATCAGCCCAGCGAGATCGCCGATCGCGAGCACCAGCGCCAGCCGCGCGCGCAGCCGCCGCAGCGTGCGCGCCAGCGGATCGCCATCGCTCTCTGCCCGCGCGGCGGCCAGCGCGCCGGCCAGATCGCCCGCCGCCAGCAGACCGGCCAGATCGGCATGACGGTCGAGCAGATGGCGCAGAAACGGTGCCTCGGCACGGGCACGGGTGATGGCACCCTGCAGGGCGTCTTTCGCCGGCAGCGCCTGACCGGGCGGGAACGGGGCGGGCACAGACTGGGCGGGGAAAGAGGGGACGGAAATGGGCGAAGACGGCGGCGCGGCAGGTTCCATGGCCGTCAGATGTGACCAATGCCGGCGTCGGCTGCAACCGGGCGTCGATGGTCGCGCAACACAGCGGTCAACCGCCTGCCGCATGGCCGGCAACCGGACGCACGCTTTTGCGTTCAGCCTATACTATGTTTGATTCCCCGCCCCCGAAGCGCGCCATTGCGCCTCTGCCTGGCCCCGACGATGGTCGCATCAGGGGCCGCGTCCGGGGCCGCATCGGGATCGAAGCGGTCGGCCGGGTGCTCGCCGCCGCCTTTGGCCCAGGCGCGGATCGGCGCGATCCCGGCGGCGACGTGCCGCCGGATCAGGTGCCATGGCCGGGGGACTGGCAGGCGCTGGCGCACCGGCTGGACGCGATCCCCTTTCAGCCGCCCGCTGCTCAGTCGGCTCCGTCATCCTCCGGCAGCGCGGCCGCCCCGGACGGTTCGGGGGCGGAAGGGCGATCGGGACGGGCGCTCAGCTGATCGACCTCGGCCATGATCGCATCCAGCGCGCCGCGCCCGCCCGCCCGCCGGTCGTGGCGGCGCGACGGCAACCGGCCTTCGCTCAGCAATGCCTCCAGCGCCACCCTGCCGCGCGCGACCCTGCTCTTGATCGTGCCGACCGCGACGCCGCAAATCTCCGCCGCCTCCTCATAGGCAAAGCCGCCCGCGCCGACGAGGATCAGCGCCTCGCGCTGCGGCTGGGGCAGATGCTGAAGCGCGCGGTGCAGATCGGCCAGCTCGACATGGCGGTCCTGCCCCGCCGGGGCCGCCAGCAGCCGTTCCGCCGCCAGATCGTCCCATTCGCCGCGGAACCGTGCGCGCCGCATCTGCGACAGGAACAGGTTGCGCAGGATGATGAAGGTCCAGGCGCGCATGTTGGTGCCCGCCTGAAAGCGGGCCCGCGCGCCCCACGCCTTCATCAGCGTTTCCTGCACCAGATCGTCGGCCAGATCGCGGCTGCCCGACAAAGACCGGCCAAAGGCCCGCAAATGCGGAATGACGAGCGCCAGCTGCTCGCGAAACGCCGCATCGCTCAGCGGCTGATGCGGCACCGGGCCGCCCGCCCGGTCGGCGACCGTTTCGGTATCCGGATCAAGGTGGCGGACGCTATCGGTCATGCGTGACCCCGCACTGGCTGGCAGCCGCAACCATCATGGACCATCGCCCCGGTCGGGAACAGGCCCTTTCCGCTGTCCCCGCGCGGGGGGTCTGCTCCAGCACGCTCAAACCAGCAGGATGACGGCAAAGGCCGTCACCAGCAGGCCCGTGGAAATCAGCAGGATATAGCGGACGATGCCCGGCGTGGTCCCGGCGCGCGCCTCGGTCGGGGAGCGGTGAATTTCCTCATCGGCCATCATATCCTGTCCCAGGCCGGACCCGGCCGCGCACCGGCGCGGCTGCAATCAGTCCGTTCATTACGGAACAACGCCCTGAAACAAAACCGGTTCCGCCGCCCCAGCGGGGCGGCGGCACGCCGGCGGCAGGACCGCAATCAGGCCGGCACGGTCGCGCGGTCGAAAAACAGCGCCTGCGCGATCGCCGCCTTCACCGTCGCGCGCTGGAACGGCTTGGTGATCAGGAAGGTCGGCTCGGGCCGTTCGCCGGTCAGCAGCCGTTCGGGAAAGGCGGTGATGAAAATCACCGGCACGGCAAACTCGTCCAGAATGTCGCGGACGGCATCGATGCCCGAACTGTCATCGGCCAGCTGGATATCGGCCAGCACCAGCCCCGGCCGGCGGGCGCGCGCCTGCGCCACCGCCTCGTCGCGGGTGACGGCGACGCCGGTCACGTCATGGCCGAGATCGCGGACGATGGTTTCCAGATCCATGGCGATGATCGGCTCATCCTCGATGATCAGCACGTCGGCGCGGGTCTGCGCCTCGATCTCGGCCAGCGCATCGGCGACCAGCGCCTCGACCTCGCCGGCAGTCAGCCCGAGCAGATGGCCCGTGTCCTCAAGGGTGAACCCCTCCATCGCGGTCAGCAGCAGCGCCTGGCGGGGCAGCGGGGTCAGGCGGGCAAGCCGGGCATGGGCGACCGCCTCGTCGCTTGCCATCGTGCCCGGTGCGGTGTCCGCGACATCCGTCGCCTCGTCGTCATTGGCGACATTGACCGACGTCCAGATCGCCTGGAACGTCCGGTACAGACCCAGCCGCGGATCGATGTCGCGCGGAAACTGGTCGGGCGCATCGACAATCGCCTGCAGCGTCGCCTTCACATAGGCATCGCCCTGTGCCTGTTCCCCGGTGAGCGCGCGCGCATAGCGGCGCAGAAAGGGAAGATGTGGGGCCAGATGTTGACCAAGCGTCATGTTCGACCAGTCCTCCATGCGTCGCCACCGTCCGGACCGGACCCGGGCCGCGGGCAAACTGTGAGGCCATCGCCATCGCCTGACAAGTTTGCCGTCGCCATCCCGGTTTTCCGTCTCCAGCCCGGCCGATGCGCCCGGCGACAAAAAAATGGGCGCGGTGGCGGAACAATCGAAATGAATATTGGTTTCCTCGCCTGCAAGGTCGCATTATTGATTCGAACAGGCGTGCCGCGATCGGGCGGCAGACCGGCGGTTGTCACCTTTCCACTGGCGGGCCTCCCACCGGGCGGGTGCGTCGCTTCTGGGGGCGTATTGGGTTTTGGGCGCACAACGTAAGGATCCGCAAAAGCCAAAGGAGCGCCGGCCGGCTGGCCAGGGCGACCCCAGGCTGGCCGATAACAGTGTCGGGCGCGCGCTGCGCGCGCTGTACGACAGCGCCGTCGATGAAGACATTCCCCCCGACATGCTGGATTTGCTCGGCAAGCTGAAATAGCCTCGCACCGATGGACAGCGCTGCCCCCGTGCGCCGGGCGACCCGATGATTGCCCGCCGCTTCGCCCGACTGGCGACCGGCACCCGATTGCTCGTCCTGCTCAGCCTCGCGCTGCTCCCGCTCGGGTGTCTGGCCATCTATGCGGCGATCCAGAACAGCCGCAGCGTCGATCTTGAACGGCGGGCGCTGCTGCGCATCGCTGCCGACGGCGCGGCGCGGCGGCTGGCGGCGGAAATCACCGTCGATGTCACGGCGCTGCGGGCCGCGGTCAACCTGCTCGAAAGCGGTGCCGACGAACTGGCGGTGTGCGCCCGCACCCGCAGCGTGTTCGGAACGGCACTGCTCGACTCCGACAATTTCCTGCTCGTCACGCGCGGCGGGCGGCCGATCTGCGGCGCACTGGCACTGGCGGCGGATGAGCCGGTGCGGGCGCGACCGGCCGGGGCGGTGCGCATCGCCGACCAGTCGGTCGAACTCAACGCCCGCAGCGCGACGGGCGCATTCATCGGCATCGCCCGTTACGGGCTGACCGATCTCCGCCGCACGGTCACGCCGCAGGAACGGCTCTGGCCGCTGCGCGTGGTGCTGGCATCGGGGGACGAGCGGCTGGCGCTGATCAGCGAGTTCGCGCTGCCGGTGGTGGAACGGCTCGAACGGGTGACGGTCCGCGTGCCGCGCACGGGGCTGGACCTGATGTTCGCGGTCGAGCGCGCGCCGTTCACCGCCACGCAGATGATCACCATGCTGACCCCGGTGATGATGTGGGTCGCGGCGCTGGCGGTCGCGTGGCTGGTCATTCACCGCTTCGTGCTCGACCCGCTGGCCCGGCTGCACGCGACGATTTCCGGCTATCAGCCGGGACGGATCCTCCCCAGCCCGGCGCGGATGACGGTGCCCGCGCGCGAAATCGCCGACCTGGGCGACACGTTCAGCGCGATCAGCCAGACGGTGGCCGCCCATGAAGCGCAGCTGGCGCTCGGCCTGACCCGGCAGACGCGGCTGACGCGCGAGGTGCATCACCGGGTGAAGAACAATCTTCAGGTCGTCTCCAGCCTGATCAACCTGCACGCCCGCGCCGCCCGCGCGGAAGAGGCGATTGCCGCCTATGCCACGATCGGCCGCCGGGTGGACGCGCTGGCCGTCGTCCACCGCAACCATTTCGCCGAGCTGGAGGACAATCGCGGCCTCAACCTGCACGGCCTGATCGGCGAGCTGACCTCCAATCTGCGCACCACCGCGATCACCGGGACCGGCAACGAGCCGCTGCCGACCATCCGCATCGACGTGCCGAGCCTGAACGTGGCGCAGGACACCGCCATTCCGCTCGCCTTCCTGCTGACCGAATTGATCGAACTGGCGATGACGATCGACCCGGCGGCATCGATCGGTATCACGATCGCCCCCATCGACACTCCGGGGCGGGCGCGGCTGACGCTCGTGTCGCCGGCGCTTGCCGATGGCGAACTGATCGCCCAGCTGCTCGCCGAACGCTATGGCCGGGTGCTTGAGGGCCTGTCACGCCAGCTGCGGACCCCGCTCGACCGCGACGGGGACACCGGCCGCTTCGCCGTCGACTTTGCGCTGCTCCAGCCTGTCGCCGTGCCGGTTGCCGCGCCCCTGATGGGCTGAGTGCGCGGCCGCCCCAAAAAAATCCGTGCGGCACGGAACCCCGGCGGATGCCGCAGCGTTTCTGGGTCCGGATAGCGAATATTTGCCCCCCCGCTCTCGCTGTCCGCGTACATGGACCCGGAAATGCTGGCCGCCCCCCGGCCTGTCATTTCCGGGTCCTAGCATGTTCGGGCCGGGTCGATCCGCGCGGCGACCCGGAAAATGCCGCAGATCGAACGCGCGATGCCGCGGATGCTGGCCGGAACACGCCGGAACGCTGGCCGGCCTCGGGCATTGCAGCAGGGCGGGTCGCAACTTTGCGCGCCGTGCATCACCCCCTTATCCGGGAGACCGAACATGATCCGCAGACATCTGGGCCTTGTCCTGATCGCCGCCAGCCTCGCCGTTGGCGCGTGCAACACCGTTTCGGGCGCTGGCAAGGACCTTCAGTCGGCCAGCAACGAAGTGAAGGAGGAAATTAAGGACTAGAGCGGCTTCCGAGCCGCCGGATCAGCCAGCGCGGTTGCAACATGCCTGGGGCGCGGCTGCGTCAGGCCGCGCCTTCATCGCGCTCCGCGTCGCCGGTGCCCGCCGGGCGCGCGCGGCCACGGCGGCGCTCGGTGAACCAGATCGCGATCAGCGCGAGTTCGTAGAGCAGCACCAGCGGCACCGCGAGCAGCAGCTGCGACAGCACATCGGGCGGCGTCAGCACGGCGGCGATGACGAACGCGATCACGATCGCATAGCGCCGCCCGGCGACCAGCTGGGCACGGGTCACGATCCCGGCGCGTTCGAGCAGCATCAGCAGCACCGGCGTCAGAAACGCGACGCCGAAGCCGAAAATGAACTTGGTGACGAAAGACAGATAATTGCCGACGCCCGGCAATGCTTCCTGCTGGATGCCGCCGATATCCCCCTGAAAGCCGAGCAGGAAGCGCAGCGCGACCGGCATCGCGACATAATAGGCAAGCGCCGCCCCGGCGGTGAACAGCACCGGCGTCATCATCAAAAACGGCAGCAGCGCGCGTTTTTCCTGCCGGTACAGGCCGGGCGCGACAAACGCCCAGAGCTGCGTCGCCATCACCGGAAAGGCGACCATGATCGCGGCAAAGAACGCGACCTTCAGATTGACGAAAAACGCCTCGAACACATCGGTGTAGATGATCTTGCCCTGCCCCGCCGCGATCAGCGGCTGGACGAGAAAGGCAAAGATCGGCTCGGCAAAATAAAGGCAGGCGAAAAACGCGCCGGCGAGCGCCGCGATCGACCAGAGCAGGCGACGGCGCAGCTCGATCAGATGGTCGAGCAGCGGCGCGCGGCGTTCGTCGATGTCGCCGATCATCGCGCCTCTCCGCGCCCGGCGGGATCATCGCCGGGCGGGGGCAGCGGCGTCATCTCCGGCCCGGCCTCGGGCGGCATTTCCGCCACCGCTTCGGCGCCGGATGCCGGGGAAGCGGACGGGGCCGCCTGGGGATATTCGCGCATGATGCGGGCATTTTCCTCCGCCCATTTGCGCTGCATCTCCTCAAGCTCGGCCTCGCGCACCATCGCGTCGAAGCCGGAGCGGAAATGCCGCGCCGCGCCGCGCAGCTTGGCGACCCAGCGGCCGAGCACGCGCATCGCGCGCGGCAGATCCTTGGGACCGATCACCACCAGGGCGACGATCGCGCACAGCAGCAATTCCTGGGGGGCGATATCGAACATCAGGGCGCCCGCTTAGAGCATTTTGGCGGCGGGGAAAATCACCGGCTGCGGCCAAATCGCCGGGCCGCTGCCACGCGGCGGGGGCGCACCGCCCCTTGAAGGCAGCGAATGGCCACCTAAGTCTTCTCCCGTCCGGTCGCCACATCCGGGGCCGGGCAAAAAACGCAATCGGCGTCGCCACTTGCGGGGCGCCACCCCATCATTTTGCTCATGCGAGGATTTGATATGCGCAGTTTCGACCTGACCCCCTATCGCCGTTCCATGGTCGGTTTCGACCGGCTGTTCGACCTGCTGGAAAACAGCGCCCGCGCCGCATCGGCCGGCGACAATTTCCCCCCGTTCGACCTCGAGCGGCTGGCCGAGGACCGGTATCGGATCACGCTTGCCGTCGCCGGCTTCAAGGCCGAGGAGATCGACATCACCGCGCAGCAGAATCTGCTGCTCGTCACCGGCAAGAAAGAGCAGAGCCCGGACCGGTCGCGCTTCCTGCATTCCGGGATCGCGACGCGCAGCTTTGAGCGCCGCTTCGAACTCGCTGATTTCGTCCGCGTCGAGGCAGCGGGCCTTGCCGACGGGCTGCTGACCATCGATCTGGTGCGCGAAGTGCCCGAAGCGATGAAGCCGCAGAAGATCGCGATCACCCGCGACACCGCCCCGGCCCCGGTGATCGAGCATCGCGACGCCGCCTGAGCGGCACCGGCTTCGCCAACCGAGTATGCAGCGGGCGTCCCGGCGATGGGACGCCCGTTTTGCCCTGTCGGGATCAGTGCGCGCTTTGCAGCGGCGAGCGGGTGAGCATCCGGTTGCGCTCGAACGCCAGCGTCGGATCGATCGGCCCGTCAAACTCGACGCCGATACGCTGCCCGTCGCCCCAGCGGACATGGGCGGTCACCGCACCGATGCCGGGAATGTCGATATCGACCAGATCGCCGGCGCGCGGCGGATAGGCGCATTCGCCCATCAGGCCATGGGCGGAGATGTTGCGCACCGTGATCCGCATCCGGTTGCGCGCCCCCGCGCGGGCGATGGTGCCGACCAGCAGGCACGCATAGCGCCTTTCCCTGAGATTGGGGCCGATGCCGTCATCAAGCCCGCCCACAATGTCGCGCAAGGGTTGGTTTCGCATGACCAAGGGCTAGCCTTAGCCGCGTAAAGGCAGGGTAAAGACCGCGTTCAGGATGTTCCGCCGCACCCGGCCGGCACGCGGGGTGCCGGCCGGGCGGAACCGGGTTCAGACCAGCCGGCTCTGCTTGACGGCCGCGGCCACGAAGCTGCGGAACAGCGGATGCGGGTCGAACGGCTTGGACTTGAGTTCGGGGTGGAACTGCACGCCGATGAACCAGGGATGGTCGGGCCGCTCGACAATCTCGGGCAGCTGCCCGTCGGGGCTGAGGCCGCTGAACATCAGCCCGCCATCCTCGAGCAGCGGGCGGTAATGGACATTGACCTCATAGCGGTGGCGATGGCGCTCGCTGATCTCGGTCGCGCCATAGATGGACGACACCACGCTGTTATGGGCAAGCGCCGCCGGATAGGCGCCCAGCCGCATCGTCCCGCCCAGATCGCCGTCCGCGGCGCGGCGCTCCCGCCCCTCGGCGGTCATCCATTCGGTGATCAGGCCGACGACCGGCTCCTCGGTGGGGCCGAACTCGGTGGTCGAGGCCTTGGCCAGCCCGCCCAGATTGCGCGCCCCTTCGATACAGGCCATCTGCATGCCGAGGCAGATGCCGAAAAACGGCACGCCGCGCTCGCGCGCAAAGCGCACCGCCGCGATCTTGCCTTCCGATCCGCGCTCGCCAAAGCCGCCGGGCACGAGAATACCGTGCATCGGCTCCAGCGTGGCCGCGACCTGCTCGGCATCATTCTCGAACAGCTCGGCATCGAGCCATTTGACATGGACCTTGACCCGGTTGGCCAGCCCGCCATGGACCAGCGCCTCGTGCAGCGACTTATAGGCATCGGGCAGGCCGACATATTTGCCGACCACGCCGATCGTCACCTCGCCCTCGGGATTTTCGACCCGGTCGACAATGTCGGACCAGCGCCCCAGATCGGGGCTGGCGGGCGGGGTTTCGATGCCGAAGGCGCGCAGCACCTGACGGTCCAGCCCCTCGGCATGATATTGCAGCGGCACCTGATAGATGCTGCGCGAATCAAGCGCCTGGATCACCGCTTCCTTGGCGACGTTGCAGAACAGCGCGATCTTGGCGCGTTCGCCCTCGGGCAGCGGATGTTCGCAGCGGCACACCAGCACATCGGGCTGGATGCCAAGCGCGGTCAGCTCGCGCACGCTGTGCTGGGTCGGCTTGGTCTTCAGCTCGCCGGCCGCCGCGATATAGGGCACCAGCGTCACATGCACGAACACCGTCTGGTCGCGGCCCAGTTCGTTGCGCAGCTGGCGGATCGCCTCGATGAACGGCAGCGATTCGATGTCGCCCACCGTGCCGCCGATTTCGCACAGCACGAAATCCAGATCGTCGGTCTCGGCCTGGGCAAAGGCCTTGATCGCGTCGGTGACGTGCGGGATCACCTGCACGGTCGCGCCCAGATAATCGCCCCGGCGCTCGCGCTGGATGATCGTCTGGTAGATGCGGCCCGAGGTGATGTTGTCCGACTGGCGGCTGGGAACGCCGGTAAAGCGTTCATAATGGCCAAGATCGAGATCGGTCTCGGCCCCGTCGTCGGTGACGTAGACTTCCCCGTGCTGATAAGGGGACATGGTCCCCGGATCGACGTTGAGATAGGGATCGAATTTCCGGATGCGTACGCGGTATCCGCGCGCCTGCAAAAGCGCGGCGAGCGACGCCGCCATGAGACCTTTGCCGAGCGAGGAGACCACGCCGCCGGTGATGAATATATACCGCGCCATGGGGGTTGGCGCTTAGCCGCCCCGGGGCACCCGGGGCAAGCCGGGGCGCGGAAAAAAAGCCTTACCGCGCCCCAAAAGGATGGGGATTATTTGGCCGCAGGCGCGTTCGCCGGGGCCGGTTCGGCCGCGCCCGCCTGACGCGCGGCGGCGGCCAGCGGGTCTTCGGCCGGTGCGGGCGCTGCGGGTGCGGCGACCGGGGCGGCGGTGACGGCCGAGGCGTCGACCTTGCGGGTCTTGTTGTTCATCGCCGCAATCGTCGCCAGCGCGACGCAGCACAGGATGAACAAAGTCGCCAGAATAGCGGTCGCGCGGGTAAGGAAATCGGCCGCGCCGCGCGCCGACATCAGCCCGGTCGGGCTGCCACCGGTCAGGCCGCCGCCTTCCGAACGCTGCATCAGGATGACGGTGACGAGCGCGGTCGCGATGATCGCCTGAACGACAAGAAGGAATGTAAACATCGGCCTGCTTTCACCCTGTGGGAGGCGGGGTCTTTAGCCATGCCCCGCCGGGGAATCAATCTGCGGGGTGGTTTGGCGGTGGCGGGAGTGTCGTGGGGCGGGTTGTTTGTTGTGGTGCGGCGCGGGAGGTTGTTGTGCCGCGCCTTGCGGCGCGGGGGCG
>DBAW01000141.1:0-3597 GCA_002291855.1 Sphingomonas sp. UBA1000 | reverse complement strand
CCCGGCCTCCCAACGGCAGTATCATATGGGAGGCCGGGTGGGGGTGCGGGCCGGTGCCGTTCTTCCCAATCAAAAACACCCGGTGCCATTCTTCCCGACAAACAACTCCCGGTGCCGCACCTCAAGCAAACACACCATCCCACGCCCCATCCGCACATCCGCGCGGCTTGATCCGCACCCGGATCGCCCCCACATCGCAGCCATGCTGATCGAGACCGAATCGACCCCCAACCCCGCGACGCTCAAATTCCTGCCCGGCCGCGAGGTGATGGGCATGGGCACCCGCGATTTCGCCACCCCGGAAGAGGCCGAGGCGTCGCCGCTCGCCGCCGCGCTGTTCGCGCTCGGCGATGTGGAGGGGGTGTTTTTCGGCTACGACTTCGTCTCGGTCACCGCGGCACCGGGCGTCGCCTGGGCCGATCTGAAGCCGCATGTGCTGGGCGTGCTGCTCGATCATTTCGCCGGCAACATGCCGCTGTTCGCCAGCGGCTCGGCGGCCGGGATCGAGGTTCTGGACGAAGTCGCCGACGATCCCGCCGATGCCGATATCGTCGCCCAGATCCGCGAGCTGATCGAAACCCGCGTCCGCCCGGCGGTCGCCAATGACGGCGGCGACATCGTCTATCGCGGTTTCAACAAGGGCACGGTGTTCCTGAAGATGCAGGGCGCCTGTTCGGGCTGCCCGTCGTCGAGCGCCACGCTCAAGCACGGCATTGAAAGCCTGCTCAAACATTATGTGCCCGAAGTGACCGCCGTGCAGGCGGTCTGAGGCGCGGATCAGGACATTGGGGGGACGGAAGTGATGGGCGAACTGCCGCAGGACGCGCTCGACCAGCTGTTTTTCAACGCGCGCAGCTATAATGGCTATCTCGGCACGCCGGTGCCGCAGGCCCAGCTCGAGCGCATCTGGGAGCTGATGAAGATGGGGCCGACCTCGGCCAACATCCTGCCCGCCCGGATCATCTGGTGCACCAGCGACGCCGCCAAGCAGAAGCTTGCCGCCTGTGCGAGCGCGCAGAACCAGCCGAAGATTTTGAGCGCGCCGGTGACCGCGATCATCGGCATGGACCTGGATTTCCCGGAAACCGTGCCCGAACTTTTCCCGCACAATCCGGGCGCGAAAGACTGGTTCGCCGATCCGGTGGCGCGCGAGACGGCGGCGTTCCGCAATTCGTCGCTGCAGGGCGGCTATTTCATCCTCGCCGCGCGCGCGGTCGGGCTGGATACCGGGCCGATGTCGGGGTTCGACAATCAGGCGGTCGACGCGGCATTCTTTGCCGGCACCGCGATCCGGTCGAACTTCATCTCGACGCTCGGGCATGGCGATCCGGCGAGCATCTTCCCGCGCCTGCCGCGGCCCGATTTCGCCCGTTTCAACACCATCGCCTGACCGGGCGATGGCGGACGGAGCGCGGGCCGGCCGGCGTCTGGCGATCGAAACCGCGACCGACAGCTGCTCGGTCGCGCTGTTCGACGGCGACCGGCTGATCGGCCATCAGCATGAAGCGGTCGGGCGCGGCCATGCCGAACGGCTGGTGCCGATGATCGCCGCCCTGCCCGAACGCGGCCGCGCCGATCTGATCGCGGTCGATTGCGGCCCGGGCAGCTTTACCGGCATCCGCGTCGGGCTGGCGGCGGCGCGCGCGCTCGGCCTTGCCTGGGGCGTGCCGGTCAGGGGCTATTCCTCGCTTGCGCTGCTTGCCGCGCGGGCGCACGCCGAACTCGGCCTGTCCGGCGAGGTGGCGGTTGCAATCATCGGCGGACATGGCGAATACTTCGTTCAGTCGTTCGCGGGGCCGTGCATGGAACCGATCACCGATCTGGCCTCGCTGCCGCCGGCGCAAGCGGCGCTGGCCTGTGGCACCCGGCCGCTGATCGGATCGGGTGCGGCGGCGCTGGCGGCGGCGGGCGCGCCCGGGGCCGTCCATTCGCTTGCCACCGATGCGCGCTGGGCGGTCGCCATGTCCGGCCCGCTCGCCAACCTGCCCCCTGCCCCCGTCTATGGCCGCGCGCCCGATGCGCGGCCGGCCGCTGCGTGACCGGGCTGACCACCGGCGCGGCGATTTCGCCCGGCACCGCATGCGATCTGCGCGACGTCATGGTCGCGATGTCCGATGCCTTTGATCCGCGCTTCGGCGAAGCCTGGACCGAGGCGCAATGCGCCGGGATCCTGGGCATGCCCGGCAGCCATCTGCTCGTCGCGCGCGACGGCGCGCGGCCGACCGGCTTTGCGATGCTGCGGACGATCGCCGACGAAACCGAGCTGCTGCTGATCGCGGTGCGCGCGGGCGACCAGCGGCGCGGCATCGGCCGCGCGCTGCTGGCGCATGTCATCGATCTGGCGCGTGCCCAGGGCGCACGCGCGCTGCACCTCGAGGTGCGCGACGGCAATGGCGCGGCCTGGCTCTACCGCGAGGCGGGTTTCGTCCAGGTCGGGCGGCGGCGGCAATATTATCGCGGCCGCGACGGCGAGAGCTTCGACGCGCTGACCTTCCGGCTGCGGATTGGCTGACACGGGGTTTACCAACAACATTGCATCAGCACGGCGCACGCGGACCGATTTCCGCTTGAAATGTTGGCGCGGCCCCACCAGCTTGCGCGCGCAGGGGAAAACATAAGCATCGTTTCGGGGACGTCACGCCATTATGTCTGATCACGCCACCACGCCGAATGACTTGATCGCGCTGACCGCCGACATCGTTGCGGCACATGTCAGCAACAATGTCCTTTCCGTCGGCGAAGTGGCAAATCTGATCACGCAAGTGCATGGCGCGCTGTCGGCCCTTGCACATCCGTCGCCAGCACAAGAGCCGAAGCCCGAACCGCCGGTGTCGATCCGTGCGTCGGTAAAGCCCGACTATCTGATCTGCCTTGAAGACGGCAAGAAGCTCAAGATGCTCAAGCGCCATCTGATGACCCATTACGGCATGACGCCCGACGACTATCGGGCAAAATGGAACCTGCCTGCCGATTACCCGATGGTCGCGCCCAATTACGCCGATCAGCGCCGCTCGCTCGCCAAGCAGATCGGACTGGGCAAGCGCCCGCGCAAACGCTGACGCGCGGAGGCCGTTCCTTTCGCGGGCAGTGCGCGCCGCGCCGTTGCCCGGCCCGGACATGGCGGCTGGCGGGCGGCGGCGAATCGCGTTAGACGGCGGCCATGCCTCGCAAGATCGACGTAGAAGCGCTGTGCGCCGAGAAAGGACTTCGCATCACCGACCAGCGGCGCGTCATCGCGCGCGTGCTGTCGGAGGCGGACGATCATCCCGATGTCGAAAAGGTCCATGCCCGCGCCGCCGCGATCGATCCGGGCATTTCGATCGCCACCGTCTACCGCACCGTCCGGCTGTTCGAGGAAGCCGGCATTCTGGAGCGGCATGATTTCGGCGACGGCCGCGCCCGCTATGAAGCGGCGCCCGACGCGCATCACGACCATCTGATCGACGTCGAATCCGGCGAAGTGATCGAGTTTGTCGATCCCGAGCTGGAACTGCTCCAGCGCCAGATCGCCGAGAAGCTCGGCTACCGGCTCGTCGACCACCGGATGGAGCTTTATGGCGTTTCGATCACCCGCCCCAAAAGCTGATCCGCGCCGGC
>DBAW01000117.1 GCA_002291855.1 Sphingomonas sp. UBA1000 | reverse complement strand
GGTCGTCCACCCCATCACGTCAGCATTGAACCGGAGAACCGCTGCAAAGAATAGGGCACTGAGTGTGCCGTGGTGTGGCCTAAGTTCTTTGAGCCGGCCTGCTGCATGGCTCATCGCGTGGACCGCGCCGAGCCCTTTGATGAATGCGAGCGCGGCCTCCGTCGAGGCCATCATCACCTCCCAGCGCGTCTGCCGGTCATTGCCGTTGACCGCACCGGCTGCCGCCGATCAGGGTCGAGTTCGCGCCCCACGGGATAGAGGAGGTAGCGCGCGTCGGCATAAGGGGAGCGCTCGTAGAACCACCCCAGACGCGCTTCGGGATTGTTGGCGAATGCCGGATCCATGCGCAACCGTGTCTCGAACGCCTCGCGCAAGGCCGGATCGGCCGCCAGCATCCGTTCGGCCATCGGCGCGATCACATAGCCTTCCATATATTCGGTGCGCTGCAGGATTTCGGGAAAATAGTTCCATGCCAGCAGCGACTCCGGGCTTTCCGGCTCCAGCAGCGCGGCGGCGAGCAGGCCGAGGGGCTGGTCGGCCGGCACGCGGACCGATCCTGCCGGATAATGCTCCTCGCGCCATTCATGGGTCAGGCGTGCGTCGAGCGGCACATGCCCTTCATTGGCGGGCCTGAACCCGGGTTCGGCAAGCCGGACCATGTCGAGCAGGAGCGTTCGCGGGGTGGCGATCCGTTCATAGGCGATGCCGTGCAGGTCGAGCCGCTCGATCACCTTGTCGGCCTCGGCCGGCACCCACCATGCTGCCGGCAACCGCACGCTTTGCGCCGGTGCCTCGCCGAACACCGGCATTTTCAGGCGGACCGGGCGGCCGAGCCAGCGGATTTCGTCGCGTCCCGATACCGGCGAGCGGAACATCTCATGGGCGACACCCCGGAAATCGACGGTGTAGATCGGGTCGGTCAGCCTTTGCCATTTGACCACCAGCTCCGCCGGCCGTTGCTGCCGGTCGGCCGCGATCGCGGTGCGCAGCGCGGCGGCCTCGGCCCCCGCAAGGCGCAGTGCTTCCTCGACGAGGATGTAGGTGCCGAGCACGCGTTGCCGGTAGGGCTTGAGCGCGTGCGTCTCGACCAGCACCGTGGGCATGCGGCGGAAATCGCCATAGCCGGTGGAGTAGCGCGGGCTTTCCGGGTCGTGAAGGATGCCGCGGGCCGGGTCGCGATTGTCGACCGCGCTGACATAATAGCCTGGCACATGGCCATGCCGGACAAGGGCGGCATCGACCGCCGGACGCAGCCGCTGATCAAGCCAGCGGCCGATGGCGGGCGCCGTCGCATACAGCCCGCGCCAGCCGGCAAAGGCGTAGGTGATGTCATATTGGTAATCGGTGCCATCGGTCACGTGCAGATCGAGATAAAGGACCGGATCGAGGCGGCGGATGAGGCCGAGCATCGCCCGCATTTCCGGACTGTCGGCCTTCAGATAGTCGCGGTTGAGATTGAGGTTCTGGGCCGTGGTCCGCCAGCCCTGGCTGTTCGGGCCGCGCTGGTTGGGGCGGCTCCAGGCAGAGGATCGTTCATGGCCGTCGGCGTTGAAGATCGGCACAAACACCAGGTCGACGCTGTCAAGCAGCCCCTCCTTGCCGCGCAGTGCAATGTCGCGCAGCAGCATCAGCCCGGCATCCTTGCCGTCAATCTCTCCCGAATGGATGCCGGCCTGGACGAGGACGACCGGCTTCCCGCCATCGCCCTTGCGCGCCCGCACGGCATAAAGTTCGCGGCCCCGGGCGGTCCGGCCGAAGCTTTCAATCGACAGAAGGGGGGATGAAGCGACCAGTCGGTCGAGCCATGCCCGCGTCGCGGCATAGTCGGGCGTGTCGGCGAAACCCGAGGCTTCTGCCGGGGTGATCCATGGATCATCGGCGGCAGCGACCAGCGCCTCGCTGCGGCCGGACCATGGCAAGGCCGGGGGCAGGGGCGCCGGCAGATGGGCAGGCGGAGGTTCGGACAGGGGCTTCGCCGCCGGTGCCGGCAATGGCGGCTGGAGGGACGGCGCGGACGGCGCGGCGACGCCCGGGCCGGCCACTCCAAGCAGCGCGGCGAACCACGCCGTCCGGGCAACGATCAGGGAAAGACGCACAGCTGAACCTCTGGCTGATGAGTGAAAAGAGACGCCGGACAGTCCATGCCCCACGCCTTCCTGTCCAGCGGGCGAAATCATCGCCTGGGCAGTTTCGGGCCTGGCAGGATGTCTTGTCAAATGGTATGTTGTCACATAACGTACTGCGATGCTGCAGCGAAACCAGAGTAAAAGCCCGCAGCGCGCGCGGGGGGAACGGCTTTCGCGGGCGCTCGTCCTCGATGCTCTGGCGGGCCGGCGCACGCCGATAGGCGCCTATGCGCTGCGCGATGCGCTGAGCGCGCATCTTGGCCGATCGGTGTCTCCCTTCAGCGTGTATCGGATTATGCGGGCGCTTGAGGATGAAGGACGCATACGCCGCGTCGAATCCTCGCGTGGCTGGATGCGGGTCGAAGCGGGCGTGCCCGGCGATCTCATGCTGATCTGTTCCGGCTGCCAGGCGATCCAGCCCGTTCCCCGGCCGTCCGAGGTTGACCGGCTGCTCGACCTTT
>DBAW01000084.1 GCA_002291855.1 Sphingomonas sp. UBA1000 | reverse complement strand
CGCCGCCGGCCAGCAGGCGGCGATGGGCAAGTTCCTTGCCTTTACCCGCACGCAGGAATCGAGCGCCGATGCCGCTGCCGCGCGCTATCTGAATGCCGCCGGGATTAGCGGGCGCGGGCTGATCGATTTCTTCAAAAAGCTGCAGAATCAGGAATATCGCCTCGGCATCCGGGCGACCGACAGCTATGATCGCACCCATCCGCTCAGCCGCGAGCGCGTGACCGTGCTGACCGATGTGCTCCAGGGGGCGCCGGCCTGGGATACGCCGACCGACCCGGCGATCGAGGCGCGGTTCCAGCGCATCAAGGCCAAGCTCAAGGGCTATGCGCTCGATCCGCCCCAGGTGCTGCGCGAATATCCCGAGACCGACCGCAGCATCCCCGCCCGCTACGCGCGCGCTTATGCCTGGCATCGCACCGCCTATCCTGATCAGGCGCTGGCGGAGATCGACGCGCTGCTCGCCACCGCGCCGCACGATCCCTATTTCCTTGAGCTGAAGGGGCAGGTGTTGCTCGAATCGGGCCGCCCGCGCGAGGCGCTGCCGGCGTTGCGCGAGGCGGTGCAGCTGACCCAGTTCAACCCGCTCATCGCGTCGATGTTCGGCCATGCGCTGGTCGCGACCGAGGATGACCGCAACCATCCCGAGGCCGAACGGGTGCTGCGCGCGGCGCTGGCCAAGGACAAGGACAATCCCTTTGCCTGGTATCAGCTGGGCGTGATCTACGGCCAGCGCGGCGATGTCGCGCGCGCCGCGCTCGCCAGTGCCGAACGCTTCAATCTGGAGGGCCAGCCGCGCCTGGCGCTGATGAGCGCACGCACCGCCCTGGCAGGGATTCCGCAAGGCTCGCCCGATTATCTGCGCGCGCAGGACATTGAAATGGTGGCGCGCACCGCCGCCGAACAGGAGAAACGCCGCCGATGAGCCGCTGGCCGCTTTATGCCGGGATCGCCCTTGCCTCGTCCGCGGTGACGGCGCTGGCCACCAGCCTGATCCTGCCGGCGCAGGGCGGCGAGGCGGTGCGCGACTATCTGCTCGCCCATCCCGAGGTGATTCCCGAGGCGATGGAGCGGCTGCGCGCCAAGGAGGCAGCGGGGCGGATCGCGGGCAATCGCCGCGCGCTCGAGGCCCCGTTTGCAGGGGCGTGGATCGGCGCGGAGCGGCCCGATGTCACGCTGGTCCAATTCTTCGATTATGCCTGTGGCTTCTGCCGCGCCAGCCTGCCGGTGATCCAGCGGCTGGTGCGCGAGGACCCGAAGCTGCGGGTCGTGTTCCGCGAGCTGCCGATCCTCAGCCCCGGCAGCGAGGCCGGCGCGCGTGCCAGCCTGGGGGCTGCGGTGCGCGGCCGTTATGCGCGCTTCCATGACGCGCTCTATGCCGCCGGCCGGCCCGACAGCGCCACGATCGCGGCGGCGGCGCGCGCGGCGGGGCTTGATGCCGCCGATCTCGCCCACGTCGGCGCGACCCCGGCGGTCACGGCGGAGCTGTCGCGCAACATCGAACTGGCCCGCAGCCTCGGCGTCACCGGCACCCCGGCCTGGGTGGTCGGCGACCAGACGCTGTCGGGCGCGGTCGGCTATGCGGCACTCAAGAAAGCCATCACCGACGCGCGCGCCGCCCGCACGCAACCGGCGGCCAGACCGGGCTGAGTTCTGCTTTTGGAGCATCGTCGACGGGCCTGTTCGCCCGGCGGCTCGAAAATGCTCCGGCTGCAATCTGATCGCCTTCGCGCCGTGCTGGATGACGGGCTTGACGAAGTCTGGCGCCGCGATGTCACGGGGCCGGCGCGTTAAACCATGTGTTTGGCATGCGACGGTCTGATTGTGGAAAAAATGTTTGATCCATACTGTCGCAACGTCGCGCGCAATCGCGCCCGACTGTTCGGCTGGCACGATAGGTGCTGGGTGTTGGGCACTGGGATTGTCGGAAGGGTGGTGTGATGAACAGGCCTGATTTGCTCCGCGGGCGTGTCATTGCCGGCATGACCGTCGCCCTGTTCATCGCGCTCAGCGCTTACGTGCTTATCACTGATTTGAAAGACGGGACCGCGGCCTTTGCCAGCTTCTGGTTTCTTGCTGTGTTGCCGGCCTATCTCTGCGCGCTCATTTGCTATGTGGGCGATCCATTGGGCGACAAGCCCTTATCATTTTACTGGTCTGTTCCGTTGATATTGGTGGCGCTTGTAATCGCCGGCTCGGTGGTATTCCTACGCGAAGGGGTCATTTGCGTTATCATGGTGGCCCCGATATGGCTGTGCGCTGGCTATGCCGGTGCCTTCATCTTGCGGCGCGTGCGGAACGGGCGGACGGATCCCGCACGGTTCCACGCATCATTGCTGTTCTTGCCGCTGATGTTCGGCAGCTTGGAAAGTCAGATTCCGATCACCGAAAAGCAGGTGACGCTCACGCGATCCATTGTGATTAACGCCTCGCCGGCTCAAATATGGCCCTACACGCTGGCCAATACGCACATTAGACCCGATGAGGGCCAGTGGAATTTCACGCAGAACATTGTCGGTATCCCGCGGCCACGGGCGACCATGATGCGCGGGCACGGTGTGGGCGCTGTGCGCACAGCCTTTTGGGGCGATCACATCAATTTCGAAGAGAGGATCACCGATTGGCAGCCCGGCCGACGGCTCGGCTGGTCCTTTGCATTTCGCAACAACTCACTTCAGAACTATACCGACAGGCACATCTCACCCGACGGACAGTTCCTGAAGATTGATAGGGGCGATTACACGCTGACGCCGTTGCACGACGGTACCACCCGGCTCACGCTGCGGACCGTCTATATCGCCAAGACTCATGTCAATCTTTATGCCCAATTATGGGGTGAAATCCTGCTGGGCGATATTGAAAGCAACGTTCTAGCAATCATCAAGGACCGCGCTGAGTCAGCAAACGGCTCCGGATAGCTTTTGCGCCGATCAGAGCCATCCGGCGGCTCGGAAAAGCCGGCAAATCAGAGGCGCGCGCCAGCACGTCTGTTCGAGGGGTAGCGAGAGTTTCCCGGGCATGCGCACTTTACTCGTGCCGCCGATGGCCGCCTCAGGCGTCTTCCTGAATGATGCGCAGTAGTGATCCGTCGAGATCGATCAGCGCGCCGACCAGCCCGCCCCAGTCCTGGCGCGTCGGGCGATGCACGCGCGGCCATCCCGTTGTTTTCTCAGCGATTCCGGCTGCAACAAGGGTGTCGAACAGGCCAGCCGCATCGGCGACGCGCAGGCAGCAGCCAAAGGCGCTGGTTGCCGGATCAAGCTCTGGATGGGGAAAAAACTCCAGCGTCAGGCCGCCGCGCTCAAGGATCATCCAGCCCGCGTCGCGATAGCTTTCGGCAAACCCCAGCCGGGCATAGAAATGCGCGGTGGCATCAAAGTCGCGCGACGGCAGATTAGGTGTCGCATGATCCGTGTCGTGCCCTGCACCAGCCGTCATCGCGCCCCGCCTGTCCCGTCAGCTATCCTGCCCGCCCCGGTCAGCCGTCTGCCGGCGGCGCGTCGTCCGCCCGGCCCTTGAAGCCCTGGGCGATCACATACCATTCGGAGGATTCCTTGCGGCTCGCCGGGGGCTTGGCGTGCTTCACGGTCGTGAATTCCCGTTTCAGCAGCGCGACCAGATCATTGTCGGCCCCGCCGGCCAGCACCTTGGCGATGAAGCCGCCGCCGGGGCGCAGCGTTTCGATCGCGAACCAGGCCGCCGCCTCGACCAGCGCCATCGTCCGCAGATGATCGGTCTGGGCATGGCCGACGGTGTTCGCCGCCATGTCCGACATGACGAGATCGGCCGGCCCGCCGAGCGCGTCGCGCAGCCGTTCGGGCGCATCCTCGGCGGTGAAATCCATCTGGAACAGGGTGACGCCGTCGATCGGATCGGTCGGCAGCAGATCGATCCCGACCACATTGGCCGCCGGCACACGCTTGCGCGCCACCTGCGCCCAGCCGCCCGGCGCCACGCCCAGATCGACGATCCGCCGCGCGCCTTTGAGCAGGCCGAATTTCTCGTCCAGCTCCAGCAGCTTATAGGCTGCACGGCTGCGATAGCCCTCCGCCTTGGCGCGGCGCACATAGGGATCGTTGAGCTGCCGCTCCAGCCAGCGCGTCGACGCGGCGGTGCGGTTGCGCGCGGTCCTGACCCGCTGCCGGCCGCCGCCCCTCATGCCGGATGCCCGTCGCGCGCCATCAGGCTGCGCAAAATGCCTTCGCGGATCCCGCGATCCGCGACGCCCAGCCGTTCGGCCGGGAAAATGTCGAGGATCGCCTCAAGGATCGCGCAGCCGGCGACGACCAGATCGGCGCGTTCGGTGCCGATGCAGGGCAGGGCAATGCGTTCTTCATAGGACATATGGGCAAGCATCTGGGACACCGCGCGCATCGCGGCGGCGGGCACGACCAGCCCGTCCACGGCGCTGCGGTCATAGCTGGGCAGGCCGAGATGGACGCTGGCCAGCGTCGTCACCGTGCCGCTGGTGCCCAGCAGCCTGAGGCCCGCCGCCGCGCCCGAGGGCAGGCGCGCGGCAAAGCCGGCGAAACTGTCCGCCACCCGCGCGCGCATCCGGCGATAGCTGTCGGCGCGGTCGACCGGGCAGCTGAGATCCACCGGCTCGACCTCGGTCAGCGACACCACGCCCCAGGGGGCCGAATACCAGTCGAGCGTGCGCGGCGCGGGGCCGCTGGTGTCGATCAGCACCAGCTCGGTCGATCCGCCGCCGATATCGAAGATCAGCGCCGGGCCGTCGCCCGCCTCCAGCAGCACATGGCAGCCCATGACCGCAAGGCGCGCTTCTTCTTCGGCGGTGATGATGTCGATGGCGATGCCGGTTTCGCGGCGGACGCGCTCGATAAAGGCCGGGCCGTTTTCGGCGCGCCGGCATGCCTCGGTCGCGACCGAGCGCGCCAGATGCACATGACGCCGCCTCAGCTTGTCCGAACAGATGCGCAGCGCCGCCACCGCGCGGTCCATCGCCGCCTCGCTCAGCCGCCCGCTCGACGCCAGCCCTTCGCCCAGCCGCACGATGCGCGAAAACGCATCGACGATCACAAAGCCGTCGGCGGCGGGGCGGGCGATGAGCAGCCGGCAATTGTTGGTGCCAAGATCCAGCGCGCCATAGACGCGGCGCTGCGGGGCGAAGATCGCCGGGGCTGTGGGCGCCGATCGGGCCCGGGGCGCGGGCCGCATCGGCAGCGGCGAAGACTTGGCCATGCTGCCGTCAAATCCGTCATTCTCCGGCCCGGGACAGACCCGCCGGTGCTTGGGCATAATCCTATCCCGCGCGCGGCGGGACGGCAAGCGGGCCGGTCGCGGCGGGCCATGTTGCAGAAATGCAACGCTTTGCGACTGTAATGTGACGTTCATGTACCGTTGTGTGCCGTTCAGGTGGACCCGCGCATTGAGGCCGGGCCGCGGCGCCGGATCGCTCCCCAACCTGTCCGGCCGCGGCGATGACATGAGTGGAGTTTTATCATGAAGACGTTTTTCACCGCCGTTGCTTTTGCTGCCGCCGCGGCGACCCCGGCCATGGCGCAGGACAGCGCCGCCTTTGTCGGCCCGCGCGTCGAAGCTCTGGTCGGGTATGACCGGCTGCAGGGTGCTGGCGGCGGCCGTGACGGCCTGGCCTATGGCATCGGTGCCGGCTATGACTTCAAGGCTGGCCGCGCGATCCTCGGCCTCGAGGCCGAATATGCCGACAGCAACACCGATGGCTGCGAAGCCGGCTTCGTCATCGCGACCGACCGGATCTGCGCCAGCGCCCGCCGCGACCTTTATGTCGGCGGCCGGGTGGGCGTTGCCGTCGCCCCGTCGACGCTGCTTTATGCCAAGGCCGGTTACACCAATGCCCGCGTCGGCCTTGAATACACCAATCCGGTGACGCCGACGGCGAATTTCCGCCTCAGCGACAATCTGGACGGGGTGCGCGTGGGCGCGGGTGTCGAGCAGAAGCTCGGCTCCAACCTCTATGCCAAGGCCGAATACCGCTATTCCAACTATGAAGGCGGGTTCGAGCGGCATCAGGTGCTGGGCGGCCTCGGCTTCCGCTTCTGAGGGCGGCGTTCAGCCGAAACGCACGGTCCGGCATGACCGGACTGTGGAAAACCGGGGTCGGAGCGCTTGCTCCGGCCCCTTTTTCTGTTCATGAAGCGCGATGCGCCGCTGCCCGCTGGGCGACGGCGTTTCTGGGTCGATCAAGTGGGGCCGGCAGGGCCAAGGGACGGGTTCATGAAAGCGACGATCGAACGTGCGACGCTCTTGCGGGGCCTCGCCCATGTTCAATCGGTGGTCGAGCGCCGCAACACCATCCCGATCCTGTCGAACGTGCTGATCGAGGCCGGGGCCGGCGGGCTGAGGCTGATGGCGACCGATCTTGATCTGCAGATCGTCGAGACGATCGATGCCGCGGTCGATCAGGGCGGGGCGACGACGGTGCCCGCGCACACCTTGTTCGACATCGTCCGCAAGCTGCCCGAGGGCGCGCAGGTCGAGCTGTCGGCGGCGGAAGGCAAGATGGCGATCCATGCCGGGCGCGCGCGGTTCAACCTGTCGACGCTGCCGCGCGACGATTTTCCGATCATCGCCGAGGGTGAGCTGCCGACCCGGTTCGAACTGCCGGCGGCGGCGCTGCGCCAGATCATCGACAAGACCCGGTTCGCGATCTCGACCGAAGAGACGCGCTATTATCTGAACGGCATTTTCCTGCACGTCGCCGACGATCCGGTGCCGGTGCTCAAGGCTGCGGCGACCGACGGCCACCGGCTGGCGCGGGTGACGGTCGACCGCCCGGCCGGGGCGGAGGGGATGCCCGACGTGATCGTGCCGCGCAAATGCGTCGCGGAACTGCGCAAGCTGATCGACGAGGTCGACGGCCATGTCGGCGTGTCGCTGTCGGCGACCAAGATCCGGTTCGATCTGGGCGGCGCGGTGCTGACGTCGAAGCTGATCGACGGCACCTTCCCCGATTATTCGCGCGTCATCCCGACCGGCAATGACAAGATGCTGAAGCTCGATCCCAAGAGCCTGATGGACGGCGTCGACCGCGTCTCGACCATCGCCAGCGACAAGACCCGCGCGGTCAAGATGGCGCTGGAACGCGACCGCGTCGTGCTGTCGGTGACCAGCCCGGAAAACGGCACGGCGGCCGAGGAAGTGCCCGGCGACTATTCGGCGCAGCCGTTCGAAATCGGCTTCAACGCCCGCTATCTGATGGACATTCTCCACCAGATCGACGGTGACATGGTGGAGGTGCATCTGGCCGATGCCGCCGCGCCGACGCTGATCCGCGAGCATGACCGGTCCGAAGCACTTTACGTGCTGATGCCGATGCGCGTCTGACCGGGCGGCGGCGGCCCCCGTTGGCCGTCCCCCCGTCAGCCGTTCCCCCGGCGGCAGCGACGCGCCATGGCCAGTCCGCGCAGATAGCCGCGCCGCGCGATCCCGGCATCGATGGCCTGTTCGTGACGGCGGGCTGCGCCGGCCGCGCCGCTGACCTCGCGGATCACGCCCCGGAACGGGATCAGCCCGGCGACCACGCCGCGCGCCACCCCCGCCGCCTTGCGGCCGGCACCGTCGCCCCGCTCATCCGCCCCGGCATCGAAATCCGGGCCGAGCGCGGCATTGAGCGCGGCAAGTTCGGCCGCGATGCTGCGGCATGAGCCGGTGGCGCGGCGGTCATAGGGGCCGGCCGCCGCCTGTTCGAGAATCGCCGGAATCTCCCGCTTTTTCAGATTGGCGTCCTGAAGCGGCGTCGTGGCGATGTCGCCGATCACCTGTTCGGTTGAGGAAGTCGCCCGGGGCGGATCGCCGGCCTGGGGGCGGGCTGAAACGACAGCTTGAGCGTTCAAAACGCAAAGCGCGAGCATCGCGGCGGCGAAAACGGGGCGCATCGGCGGTTCTCCGGCTGTGACGGATGGGTAACGCACGATGCCCGTTCCGGCTCAATCGCGCTGCCGGATGGGTCGACCCGGCGTGAAAATGGTTTAGGGCATCGGGCGATGCTCACCCGGCTCGAACTCACCGATTTCCGTTCCTATGGTGCGGCGGCCATGGTGCCGGGGCCGGGGCTGGTCGTGCTGACTGGCGAGAATGGCGCGGGCAAGACCAACATCCTCGAGGCCGTGTCGATGCTGGCGCCGGGGCGCGGGCTGCGCGGGGCGGCGCTTGGCGACATGGCGCGCAGCGACGGGGCGGGCGGCTTTGCGGTGTCCGCCAGCCTTGCCGCGCCCGATGGGGCCGAGGTGCGGCTGGGCACCGGCACGGCCGCGTCGGCACCCGAACGGCGGCTGGTGCGGATCAACGGCGCGTCCGTGCCCGCCGCCGCGCTTGCCGAATGGCTGGCGGTGCTGTGGATCACCCCGGCGATGGACCGGCTGTTCGTCGATGCAGCGAGCGGCCGCCGCCGCTTTCTCGACCGGCTGGTGCTGGCGCTGGAGCCGGGCCATGCCGTCAATGCCAGTCGCTATGAAGCGGCGATGCGCGAGCGCAACCGGCTGCTCGCCGCCGATGGCCCGGCCGATCCGGCCTGGCTGGCGGGGCTCGAAGCGCAGATGGCCGAGGCCGGCCATGCGCTGGCCAGCGGGCGGGCGCGCACGGTCGCGGCGCTGGCCGAGCAGCTGGCCGTGCCTGGACCTGCCGACGATCCGCTGCCGCGCGCAGGGGTTGCGCTCTCCGGCTGGGTGCCGCCCGAAGGGCCGGCGGCGTTTCAGGCGGTGCTCGCGCGGGGGCGCGCGCGCGACGCCGCTGCCGGGCGCGCGACCGAAGGCCCGCACCGCCAGGATCTGGATGTCGTCCATGCCGGCAAGGCGCAGCCCGCCGCGCGCTGTTCGACCGGGGAGCAGAAGGCGCTGCTGCTTGCGCTGGTGCTCGCCCATGCCGATCTGGTCGCCGCGCGCGCCGGGCGGCGGCCGGTGCTGCTGCTCGACGAAGTGGCGGCGCATCTCGATCCGCGCCGGCGGGCGGCGCTGTTCGCGCGGCTGGCGGCCGGCGG
Source organism: Sphingomonas sp. UBA1000 (assembly GCA_002291855.1). Classification (GTDB taxonomy): domain Bacteria; phylum Pseudomonadota; class Alphaproteobacteria; order Sphingomonadales; family Sphingomonadaceae; genus Sphingomonas_B. The sequence goes on along the minus strand of DBAW01000084.1, from coordinate 2,683 downwards.
CGGGCAGGTGTGGATGACCGGCACCGAGCCGGCGCTGTTCGCCGATGCGCCTGCCGGCACCGGCCATTTCGGGGTCGCGGGCGGGCGGATCGCCGGCTGACGGTTAGCCTTGCGCGGGGCCGGCGGCGATGCGGCCCCGGCGGTTGGGCCATGTTCATGCAACCGCGCCGCGCTGCTGGCCGTTTCTCCGGCCTGATCACGGGAGACGCATCATGATCCTTTTCGCCGCTCTTGCGCTTGCCGCTCCGCTCGCTGCCGATATGCAGCCCGCCGGTGCCGCGTTCGTGCCCGCCCAATATGATGCGCGCGGCGATGCCCGGTTCGGCGTCGACGGCAGCGGCAATCTGCGCGACCGGCAGGGCCGCATCGTCAATCTGCGCCGGGCCGAGCGTTTCGGCTATCGCCGCGACCGGGACGGGATGTGGCGCGATCCGGCTGGCCGGCTGCTCTATGTCGACGAGGCCCAGCTCTACCGCGACCGGCGCGGCGTGCTGCGCGACCGCTATACCCGCCGCCCGGTCGATGACCGCTATGCCGGCGGCTATGCCGGCCAGACCTGGCGGGGCGATGACGGCCGCACCTATTGCCGCCGGCCCGATGGCACCACCGGCCTGCTGATCGGCGGCGCGGGCGGGGCGCTGCTTGGCCGGGCGATCGATGGCGGGCGCAACCGCGCGCTCGGCACGATCCTGGGCGGTGCGGCGGGCGCATTGGCCGGCCGGGCGATCGAGCGCGGGTCGAGCTGCCGCTGATCCGCGCCCGTTGCCGGGCGTTCAGCGACGGCGGTGTATCCTGCTCATCTTGCATCCGCGAGCAGGAGGAACGGGCAGGATGACGATCACCCGCATGGCGCTGGCGCTGGCGTTGCTGGCACCCATTGCCGCCACTGCCGCCGCAGCGCAGCCGGTTCAGGCCGACAGCCGCTGGGCGACCGACGATTATGCCGAAATGGACGAGGCGCAGCGGCGCTGGGACGATGCCCAGGCCCGGTTCGAGCGCGAACGCGACGCGCTGGAGCGCGAGCGGCTGGCCTATGATCAGGCCCGCGCCCGGTTCGACCGCAACCGCGCGCGCAGCGCCGCCTATGACGGGCCGACCTGGGCCGGGCCGAATGGCGAGGTGCAGTGCCGCCGGCCGGACGGGACCACCGGCACGATCATCGGCGGCGTGGCCGGGGCGCTGCTGGGCCGCGCCATCGATGGCGGCCGCCGCAGCGCGGTCGGCACCATCCTTGGCGGCGGGGCGGGCGCGCTGGCCGGCCGTGCGGTCGAGCGCGGCCGCGACGCGCAGTGCCGCTGACCGGGGCCTATTCCGCCGCTTGAAGCTGCCGGGGTGCCTCCGGCAGCTTTTCGCCCTTGCGGGTGAAGGTCATCGCCCCGTCATCGACCTTGCCGAACCTCAGGTCCATCAGGTCCAGCGCGTAATTCTGGTGGACGCGCCAGGGGCGTTTCGATCCCTGGCGCGGCAGGTGCGCGATCGCCCGCTGCACATAGCCCGAGCTGAAATCGAGCCAGGGCATCGCCTCGACCTCGGGATCGTTCAGCACCGGGGTCGCGATCTGCGTTCCCGTCCGGTCCATATGGTTGAGCAGCCGGCACACATAGGCGCAGGTCAGGTCGGATTTTAGCGTCCATGACGCATTGGTATAGCCGAAGGACGATGCGAGATTGGGGATCCCGCTATACATCATCGCCTTGTAGCTGAGGGTCTGGGCAATGTCGCGCGGGCTGCCGTCGACGGTGAAGGCGACGCCCGCCAGCAGCTGCATGTTGAGCCCGGTTGCGGTGACGATGATGTCGGCGGGCAGCTCGCGCCCGTCCTCCAGCAAAATGCCGGCCTTGGTGAACCGGTCGATCCGCCCCGTTTCGACCGACGCGGTGCCGGCGCGGATCGCGGCGAACAGATCGCTGTCGGGCACCAGGCACAGCCGCTGGTCCCAGACATTGTAGCGCGGGGTGAAATGCGTCTCCATGTCATAACCCGGCGGCAGTTCGGCGCGCACCCGGTCGAGCACCCATGTGTTGACCGCCTGCGGGTCGCGCCGCGTCTTCGAGTAGAAATACAGCCCGAACAGGACGTTTTTCCAGCGCGTGATCGCATAAGCGAGCCGCGACGGCAGCAGCGCACGCAGCGCGTTGGCGACGCGGTCCTCGGCCGGGCGCGTCACCATATAGGTGGGCGAGCGCTGGAGCATCGTCACATGGCCGGCGGTGCGCGCCATTTCGGGCACCAATGTCACCGCCGTCGCGCCGCTGCCGATCACGATCACCCGCTTGCCGGCATAATCCAGATCGTCCGGCCAGTGCTGCGGATGGACGATGCGCCCGGCGAAATCCTCCCGCCCGGCAAAGTCCGGCGTATAGCCGGCGTCATAGCGGTAATAGCCCGAACACATGAACAGGAAGCGGCAGGCAAAGCGCTTGCGCACCCGGTCCGGCCCGATCTCTGCCTCGACCGTCCAGGTCGCGCTGGCCGATGACCAGTCGGCGCTGATCACCTTGTGGCGGTAGCGGATGTGCCGGTCGATGCCATGGTCGCGCGCGGTGTCGCGCAGATAGGCCTTGATCGACGGCCCGTCGGCAATCGCCTTGGCCTGTTCCCAGGGCCGGAACGAATAGCCGAGCGTGTGCATGTCGGAATCGGACCGGATGCCCGGATAGCGGAACAGATCCCAGGTGCCGCC
>DBAW01000059.1:7130-10195 GCA_002291855.1 Sphingomonas sp. UBA1000 | reverse complement strand
GCGAACGCTATTATCCGGTGTTTCAGTTCGTGCTGTGGGGCGGCAAGACCCCGCGCGAAGCAATCGCCGCCGCCCTGATCGAAACCCAGGGCGAGGCCTGAGCGCCCGGCTGAACCTATCCTTCGGCCGTGACCACCCGGTTGCGGCCTTCGCGCTTGGCCCGGTACAGCGCCTGATCGGCGGCGCGGAGCATCTGGCGGCCATTTTCGCCCGCCGCGAGGCCGGCGACCCCCGCTGAAAAGCTGACCTGACCGATCGGCTCGCCCGACTGTTTGGCGATCAGCCGCCGGTCCTGCAGATCGGCGCGGACATCGTCGACAATGCGTGCCGCCTCATCGACCTCCATGTCCTGGAACAGCATCACGAACTCTTCGCCGCCATGCCGGGCGACATAGCAATTGTTGGACGAGGCGGAGGCGAGGCGCTGGGCGACGAACTTCAGGATGCGGTCGCCGACATCATGGCCATGGGTGTCGTTGATCTTCTTGAAATGGTCGATGTCGCAGAAGGCGAGCGCCAGCGGCTTGCCCTGTTCGCGGGCATGGCCGACCGCGCGGCGCAGCTTGGCTTCGAACGCGCGGCGATTGGCAAGGCCGGTCAGCGCATCGCTTTCGGCCACGCGCCGGGCCTCGGCCAGGCTGCCGCGCAGCTCGTTCATCTGCTTGCCGGCATCGCGCAGCTGCGCCTCGGCGGCGCGCGTCCGCTCGATCATCGAACTGGTCAGCTGGACCAGCGTGGCGAGCACATTTTCAGGCGCAAAGCCCGCCAGCCCGGCCACCTGCGTCTCAAGCGCCTGGCCATAAGCGGTGGCGTCGGCGCGCGACTGTTTGGCGACCCCGGCAATCTCGGTCAGGCCCATCTGCGCCTTGTCGATCAGGTCGGCGAGCAGCTCTGCCGACATGTCGGTGCGCACTTCGGCCAGGATCAGCTCGGCCGATTCGGCGGACAGCTGCCCCTCGCGCGCCACCGCCCGGTCGACGGCGTCGACCAGCTTGCGGTCGGCATTGGTCAGATAGCCATGGACCAGCTCGTAATGGGCGGGTGTCGGCTCGAGGTTATGCGCCTCGAAAAACGTGCCGATGCGGTCGAACAGCGTCAGTTCGCGCGGTTCGGGCGCGGCCGGCGGCGGCGGGGCGTGATCCTCGGTCCGGCCGAACAGGCTGCGGACCGCGTCGGCCAGCCGCTGCGTGCGGGCGCGGGCATCATCGCCATGCGGCACGCGGCGGTCGCCGGCCGTCGTCATATCGGGGTGCGCCGCATCTGCAGCCAGTTTGTTCATGGGTCTCATGCTCGACATAACGACCGCCTCGGTTGGTTCTTCACTAGGGCAAACGGATTTCCGTCCAGCGCATGAATATGGTTTATGCCGCGTTAACCTGCGCATCCCGCGCAGATTCCCGCCAAGGATGATGAACGGATGATTTTCGATTGGGCGGTTGAGCGGCCATTCTGGATGATCGGGTGCGGCAACATGGCCGGGGCGATGCTGACCCGCTGGCTGGCCGCCGGCGCGCCTGCGGACGGCATCACCGTGGTCCGGCCGAGCGGGGTCGCGCCCGCCGCCGGGGTGCGGACGCTGACCGCGCTGCCCGACGGGCCGGCCCCCCGGCTGGTGCTGCTGGGGATCAAGCCGCAGCAGCTCGACTCGGTGGCCCCGGCGCTGGCGGCGCGGATCGGGCCGGAGACGGTGCTGGTGTCGATCCTCGCCGGCACCGGCTGCGACAGCCTGAGGGCACGGTTTCCGGCGGCGGGGGCGATTGTGCGCGCCATGCCCAACACGCCGGTCGCGCTCGGCCGCGGCGTCGTCGCGCTGACCGGCGACCGGGTGGAGCCTGTCGCTGCGCTGATGCGCCCGCTGGGCCTTGTCGAATGGATCGCGGATGAGGAGGATTTCCACCTCGTCGCCGCGCTGGCGGGCAGCGGCCCGGCCTTTGTGTTCCGGATGATCGACGCGCTGGCAGCCGGGGCGGCCGATCTCGGCCTTGCCCCCGATCAGGCGGCGCGGCTGGCGCTGCACATGGTCGAAGGGGCAGGCGCGCTGGCCGCGGGGGCAGGGGAGCCGCCCGCCCGGCTGGCCGACCGGGTGGCCAGCCCCGGCGGCATGACGCGCAAGGGGCTGGACGTGCTCGACGCCGATCAGGCGCTGGCCCGGCTGATGCGCGCGACGCTGGACGCCACGGCGGCGCGCGGCCGCGAAATGGCGGCGGCCTTTCGCTGAAGGAACGCGGTGGCGGCCCTTCGCCGTCAGCCTTTCGCCGTCAGGCCTTCCAGCACCGCCCAGAATCCGCCGACCGCATCCGGCCCGGCATGGCCATAGGCGGCGGCCAGCCGGGCCCGCATCGCGTCGAACAGCCGCGCCTCCAGCGCCGCGCCCTCGGGCGACAGGCGCAGCCTTTTCTGCCGCCGGTCGGTGGCGCCGGGGCGGGTTTCGACCAGCCCCTTGGCCGCCAGTTCGGCCAGCACGCGGTTGAGCGACTGTTTGGTGATGCCCAGCCGGGCGATCAGCGTGCCGACGGTCAGATCGGGATCGCGGGCGATGAAATACAGCGCCCGCTGGTGCGCGCGGCCCAGCCCGGCTTCGTCCAGCAGCGGATCGACCGCGCGGGCCAGCAGCGCCTGGCCGGCGAACAGCAGGTCAAGCCCCCGCCGCACCTCCGCCTCGCGCAAAAACAGCGCACTCGCGCCCGGTTTGAGGACCGTCATGTTGACCGCCCCTGCCATCGGCCATAGGCGGCGGCAAGTCATGTTGGAAGGACGACCATGATTGCCGATGATCTGCGTTTCACCACCACCGCGCATCCCGCGCCGGTCGATGCCGATGAACGCGCGGCCCGGCTCGTCGATCCGGGGTTCGGCCGGGTGTTCACCGACCATATGGTCACGATCCGTTATGCCGAGGCCAAGGGCTGGCACGATGCCGTGATCGGCCCGCGCGGCCCGCTGACCCTCGATCCCGCGACCGCCGTGTTCCATTACGCGCAGGAAATCTTCGAAGGGATGAAGGCGTATCGGCTGGACGATGGCGGCATCGGCCTGTTCCGGCCCGACGCCAATGCCCGCCGTTT
>DBAW01000059.1:6266-6733 GCA_002291855.1 Sphingomonas sp. UBA1000 | reverse complement strand
TCCATCGAGGAACTGGTGCGGATCGACCGTGACTGGATTCCGGCCATTGACGGCGGCGCGCTCTATCTGCGCCCGTTCATGATCGCGTCGGAGGTGTTTCTGGGCGTCAAGCCGGCGTCGGAATATCTCTACATGGTCATCGCCTCGTCGGTGGGCGGCTATTTCAAGGGCGGCGCGCCCTCGATCACCATCTGGGTGTCGGCCGATTACACGCGCGCCGCACCCGGCGGCACGGGTGCTGCCAAATGCGGCGGCAATTACGCATCGAGCCTGATCGCCCAGGCCGAAGCCATCGCCCAGGGCTGCGACCAGGTGGTGTTCCTCGACGCGGTCGAGCGCCGCTATGTCGAGGAACTGGGGGGCATGAACCTGTTCTTCGTGTTCGACGATGGCGAAATCCGCACCCCGCCGCTTGGCGGCACCATCCTGCCCGGCATCACGCGCGAATCGATCCTGACGCTGGCGGC
>DBAW01000059.1:0-5874 GCA_002291855.1 Sphingomonas sp. UBA1000 | reverse complement strand
GCCGACGCGGCGAGCGGGCGGCTGCGCGAAACCTTTGCCTGCGGCACCGCCGCCGTCGTCACCCCGGTCGGCCATGTCGCCTCGGCCGAAGGGCGCTTCTCGATCGGCAATGGCGGGCCGGGCGCGGTGACGCTGCGGCTGCGCGAGCGGCTGGTCGCCATCCAGCGCGGCGCGGCCCCCGATCCGCATGGCTGGCTGCACCGGATCGCCTGATCGAACGCGGCCCGCATGCGATGCGGGCCGCATACCCTCTTTTCACCGGCGCAGCGGCAGCTATAAGCGCCGCTCGCCTGCTGGGGCGTCGCCAAGCGGTAAGGCACCGGTTTTTGGTACCGGCATGCGCAGGTTCGAATCCTGCCGCCCCAGCCAGTTTAACGGCGTTATGGCGTAGTTGCGCCTACGCTCTGCGGATGGGCGTCGGGTTGCTCTGATGAACGACCACGCCGGCTCGCTCCACCGTTGTCGTCCTAACGACATCGACGCCAGAATACGCAACCTCGAACGCTACCCGGTTGATCTCCTCTGGCCGACCTCCGAAAGCCGCATGTAAGATCTGAAGAAACTCAACATCCTCTGTTCTTTGGGGCGGCGGTGCAGGATTGTTTCTTGGCGACGGGATGGTTGCGGGAAATAGATAGATGCATGGCGGTGGTAGCTGAAATGGACCGACGATCGTGGCTCGCAACTGATCTATCTCCAGTTTCGGACAAGGCCTTCCGATCGTTCCGCAAACCATGTCCCACACGATAAGGCCGTCCACGCGTTGGCTTCGCTCGATGATTTCCGCCGACAAGCGGGTGTGGATGCCTGACCAGACATTATGGCGAGGATTGGCACCCGGATTGGTGCATACCGACCAAAGGACGAATTCGTGACAGTGTGGGGGGCGTTCGAAGATGTTGGTGTTGTTGCCATCCAAGCAGCCCTTTAGCTCGATGGCGCAAATTCGACGAGAAGGCAGTTCAACCACGTAGTCGTGCCTGTTCGCCTCACCGGCGGAGTCCCACGCAAGGATCAGCCCCCTCTCCTGAAGCCAGTTCAGGACGTGAGCAGCAAATTCGCGCTTCTCTCGCATGGTAGCTGAGAATTGGCCTCTAATCCGCTCGATTGCGCCCCGAAACAATCCGCTATCATAGAAGTTCTGCTCGTCTAGGTCATGATCGCCAAGAAGATGGGCTTGGGTCTTTAGCACCTCTGCAAATGCAACAATCCTCTCGCGAAGCTCCTCATTCGCTGAGCACGGGATGACGCTCATGCTGCTTGCCTCGCCTCACTACGAATTTGCAGTAGAAGTGGATCGAACAGATTCTGCCTCAGGTAGTTCACGACCGGCACCGCGACTCCATCCCCTATCAAGTGGTATGCCTCATTGTAGACGTCCGGCAGCTTATAGCTTTCTTCAAGGCCCATTAGCCGTGCGGCTTCTCGGGGCGTCATGAGCCGCGAACGAGTCTTCCGGCCTTTGATTTCGACAACGATCTGACGGCTCGAACCACCAGAGGGAGTGCGGAGACAACCCGCAATTCCGTCGAACCTTACCTCAGTACGTACCGACTTAACCCCCTTCTGGACCCGCGTCCTACGATAGGCGGTGCCATACATCCTAATCCCAGCTTCGCGGGCCTTTTCCACCTTGCTACGATTGAGATCACTCATCCTGTCAATCAGGGTCCGGGTCTCAACCTCGGTATGCCACTCCACGTCAATTGGATCAGTCTCAATGATGCTTTCGAGCGTTGGAAGCTCAGCTTGAGGTTCTGGAAGGTGCCAATTTAGCCAGTTGTCAATCACGCGCACAAGTTCGCTGTTTGTCTTGGCCGCTAGGTTCAACCGATCGATTGCCGCACTTACATGCTTGTCGACTCCCACCAGAGAGGCTGATGGGGTGAGGAGATGGGCAGGAATCGGAACGCTTTTGTGTACTCCGATGAGGAACATCCTAGGCCGAGATTGCGGGACGAAGAGGGCGGCATCGATCACACGTGCTCCAATCCGATAACCTCCCTCCACTAGGGCTAAACAGAGGGCCTCGAAGTCTTTGCCGCCGTGGGATGTTAGGGTCGCCGCAACGTTCTCCAGAGCAATGATGTTCGGAGCACGTCCCTCTTTTTGGAGTCTCTGCATAAGACGCCAAAATGGCCAGAAAACCCCAGATCGCTCGCCCTTAAGTCCAGCCCCACCTCCGGCAAGGGACAAATCTTGGCAGGGAAAGGAGGCCCATGCTAGATCGGCGCGACCCGGCAGGTCAGACGGGCGTAAGGACTTAACGTCAGCTGCCTTCATCACTCCAGTCTGCCAATTTGTTTCGTATGTAGCCGCCTTCTTGAGATCGATGTCGTTGGCAAACAAACATTGCCAGCCCGCACCCAAGCCGGCCCGCGCCATCCCTGCTCCAGCGAAGAACTCGTAAAACTGACCTTGCATATTTGGCTTATCGCAGAACATAAAGTGAACGTCCACCTCGGTTCGGGGGCGGCGAAAAGCAGCTTAATGCCTGATCATAGAGTCGTCACCACCCGAGGTCAGGGGGCGTGCTCGCCGCCTGGCAGCACGACTACAACACCGTCAGGCCACATTCGAAACTGGGCGGGAAGACCCCGCCGGTCTGCGTGTCTGCGGGCACGTCCCCAGACACGTTTCCATCCCACCAAAAACATCATCAAGGAGCGAGATTCTATCTCTGACTGGCAACAGTCAGGGAAACAGGTCCGCTTCAACCTACTCGATGCTTATCGACTGTTTTGTGACCATCAAAAAAAGAGGCGGCAGCCATTTGGCCACCGCCTCTCCGGGGTGATGCGTCTGGCCCGGGGTTAGCCGGGCAGTGTCCGGTTCAGCCCTGCTGCTTGGCGCGGCTGGTTTTGCCGGCGGCGGCGCGCTGGGCGGCGCGGGCGGCGCGGCCCTTGGAGCCGAGGCCGATCTTGAGCGCGAGGTCGCGGCGCTGCTTCGCATAATTTTCCGCGACCATCGGGTAATCCGGCTTCAGCTTGTAACGCTCGCGATACTGTTCCGGCGTCAGGCCGTGGCGCGCCAGATGGCGCTTCAGCGACTTATAGGGCTTGCCGTCGATCAGCGAGATGATCACGTCCTTCGACGCCAGCGACTTGCGCACCGACACCGCCGGTTCCGCGCCGCCTTCGACTGCGGTGTCGCCCGGCTGGTCGTCGCGCGCCGACAGGCCGTTCAGCGTCGCATGCATCTTGTGCAGAAAGGCCGGCACGTCTTCCGCGCCCGCGCGGTTGTTCGGGTTGTTCAGCCAGGCAATCGTCAGTTCGGTCGCCAGTTCGATCATGTTCGGCGACAAATCGGTTTCCGTCATGTTTCCTCCAATCTGGATGTATTGTGTCGACCGTTGTCATGACCGTCAACATATGGAAATGCCGCAGGACTGTCCTTTTTACGAACAATCCGCCTGCCAGGCGGCCGCTTCGCCAGTTGTCGGGGCGGGGGCGACTGGCGGCGACGGGCGCGGCGCGGCGTCATTTCCCTGCAACCCGAACCGCTCTACAACAGCCGCCACCAGGTTGAGGGAGACCCAGATCATGCAAAGCCCGTGGCAGCACCATCGCCGGTCCGGCATCGCCGACGACATTGATTTCGAGATCAAGGGGCAGGAACTGCAATTCGTCGAGATCGAGCTTGATCCCGGCGAAAGCGCGGTGGCCGAGGCGGGCGCGCTCGTCTGGAAAGATGCCAGCATCGACATGACGACGGTGTTCGGCGACGGCAGCGGCGGCAGCGATGGCGGCTTCATGGGCAAGCTGCTGGGCGCGGGCAAGCGGCTGATCACCGGCGAAAGCCTGTTCACCACCGTCTTCACCCACAACGGATCGGGCAAGGCGCGCGTGGCCTTTGCCGCGCCCACGCCGGGATCGATCCTGCCGATCCGGCTGGACGAGGTCGGCGGCACGCTGATCTGCCAGAAGGATGCGTTTCTCGCCGCCGCCAAGGGGGTGTCGATCGGCCTGCATTTCCAGCGCCGGGTGCTGACCGGGCTGTTCGGCGGCGAAGGCTTCATCATGCAGAAGCTGGAGGGCGATGGCTGGGTGTTCGTGCAGATGGGCGGCACCGTGGTCGAGCGCGAACTGGCCCCGGGCGAAGAGATCCATGTCGACACCGGCTGCATTGCCGCGCTGACGTCCAGCGTCGATTTCGATCTGGTGACGGCGGGCGGCGTGCGCAGCGTGCTGTTCGGCGGCGAAGGGCTGTTCTTTGCCCGCCTGACCGGGCCGGGCAAGGTGTGGATCCAGTCGCTGCCCTTCTCCCGTCTGGCCGGGCGGATGCTGGCCGCCGCCGGCGGGCGCGGGCAGAATCGCGGCGAGGGATCGGTGCTGGGCGGGCTGGGCGACCTGATCGGCGGCAACGACTGAGCCGCCGGTGGCGCGGCATAAGCGGGCGCGGCCGGGCCTGTGATTTGGCCGCGCATTTGACGAAAAAACCCTTTATGGGCCGGGGCATGTTTGCCCCGGCCATCCCCCCGGCCTGGCGTGTCGAGGCGGCGGCGACCGCGCGGCTGGCCAGCCCGATGATCCTCACCAACCTGTCGCAGGCGGCGATCCACACCACCGATGTCGTGCTGCTCGGCTGGCTGGGCGCGGGCGCGCTGGCGGCGGGGGCGCTGGGCAGCAATCTCAACATCGCCTTTCTGATCTTCGGCATGGGGCTGGTCACCGCCGCATCGCCGCTGATCGCCCAGCGCATCGGCGCGCGGCGGCATGATGTGCGCGATGTCCGCCGCACGGTGCGGCAGACGATGTGGGCGGCGATTGCGCTGACGGTGCCGATCTGGATTGCGCTCTGGCATGCCGAAGCGATCTTCCGCGCGCTCGGCCAGCAGCCCGATCTGGCGCGCGATGCGGCGTTGTTCACCCGCTATCTGATGTGGGGGTTTCTGCCCGCGCTCTGCTATCTGGTGCTGCGCGCCTTTGTCGCCGCGCTTGAACGGCCGGTCTGGGCGCTGCTGATCGGGGTGATTGGCGTCATCGTCAATGCGGTGGTAAACTACGGCCTGATCTTCGGCGCTTACGGCCTGCCGGCGATGGGGCTGGCCGGGGCCGGGCTGGGCAGCGCGATCACCCAGACGGCGATGTTCCTGGGCCTTGCGACCGTGGTGTCGGTGCATCCGCGCTTTCGCCGCTATCATCTGTTCGGCCATTTCTGGCGGGCGGACTGGGCGCGTTTCGCCCAGGTGTGGCGGATCGGCGCGCCGATTGCGATGACGCTGGGCCTTGAAGTCACGGTGTTCAGCGCCGCGGCCTTCATCATGGGCGTGATCGGGCCGGATTCGCTGGCCGCCCATGCGATTGCGATCCAGCTCGCCTCGCTGACCTTCATGGTGCCGCTCGGCCTGTCGCAGGCGGCGACAGTGCGGGTCGGGCTGGCGGCGGGGCGGCGCGATCCGGCGGCCATCGGTCGCGCGGGCTGGACGGCGCTTGTCATCGGCACCGGCTTCATGGCGGTGGCGGCGCTGGTGATGGTCGCCATCCCCGACCGGCTGGTCGCGCTGTTCATCGAACCCGGCCCGGCCAATGCCCATGTCGCGGCGCTGGCCGTCTCGTTCCTTGGCGTCGCGGCGATTTTCCAGATCGTCGACGGCGCGCAGGCGGTGGGCGCGGGGATGCTGCGCGGCCTGTCCGACACCAAAGTGCCGATGCTCTATGCCGCGCTTGGCTATTGGGCGATCGGGCTGGGCGTGGGGCTGGGCCTTGCCTTTCCCGCCGGGCTTGAAGGGCTGGGCGTGTGGATCGGGCTGGCGGCGGGGCTGGCCGTGGTATCGGTGCTGATGGTCGGCCGCTGGCTGCGCCGGGTCCGGCTGGGGCTGGTGCCCGAGGGGTAAGGGCTGAAGTTGTTTGTTTGGTCGCGGCACCGGCCCGC
>DBAW01000265.1:485-6755 GCA_002291855.1 Sphingomonas sp. UBA1000 | reverse complement strand
AGCGCGCGGGCGGCGTTGAACGCCATCCGGTTTTCATCGCCGACGACGAATCGCTCGAAGCTCTGCCGGGGATCGAAGGCCGGGTGGACGGCCGGGGCCGCCGCCTGATTGGCCGCCGGCTCGGCTTCGTCGCGCGGGTAGAGACGGGTGACGACATCGGTCGGCGCGACATCGATCCGCACCTCGCGCACGCCGGGCAGCGCCGCGCGCCATGCCAGCGTCAGCCGGTCGGCATAATGGGCGCGCACCCAGTTCGCCATGAACTCGGTCGGCACGGTCAGGCGGACCTGATCGCCGGCCTCGCTGACATCGGCGAGCATGATCGGCTTCAGCCAATGATCGAACAGCCGCGCCCCGCAATCGCGCTTCAGCCCGTCCCGGATGCGCCCCCAGGCGGTCGTGATCTGTTCACCACGTTCCATCTGTTCCTGTTCCCGCATCCGCATCTGCGCCATCTGGCCTCCCCTTGCTGGCGGCACCCGCTTGCAGGGGCCGCCAACCGGCAGCACCCCGCAATCCGCCCCATATTCCTGCCCCGCCCGGCGCCGGGCCGCATGCGACCCCGCCAATATCCGCCCGGCGCGCACGAACCTGCCGCCAAGGCCGGGGCCTTGCCGCAAGGACATCCACGAGGACTGATACCGCGCCCCGATTCGAGCGCCGGAGACCGAGTTTTAGGGGCCGGATCGCGAGTCGATCAAGGCTGGTGCCGTCAATATTCGGAAATAATCCCCGTTGACTCGCAAAACCGCCATTTTTCCACAGGGCCAAGGAAGGCTCTGTTTTTACGGTATTTTTCGCGATTAACCCAGATCAATCACCACACGAATCAAGGCGATACCGTCACTTAGCCGTCACATCTGTGAAACAAACAGCAAGACCCGCCGGACGCGGGGCGTCCGGCGGGCCGATCATGCCGTCAAGTCGGGAAAAGGCGCGCTCAGGCGAGCGCGGCAATCCGCTTGTTCAGGCGCGAAAACTTGCGCGCCGCGGTGTTCTTGTGGAGCACGCCCTTGGCGACGCCCCGGGCCAGCTCGGGCTGGACGGCCGCAATCGCCTGCGCCGCCGCCGTCTTGTCACCCGAAGCGATCGCCGCCTCGACCTTCTTCACAAAGGTGCGGATACGGCTGATGCGCGCGTGATTGATGTCCGCGCGACGGGCGTTGCGACGGATGCGCTTCTTTGCTTGCGGCGTATTCGCCATCGAAATCCTCGAGCTCGGTTTGAATAAAAAAGGCGCGACAGTCGTGCCGCGACCCGAAGGCCAGCCCCTTAGCCAAGAGGCGGCCCCGGGTCAACTGCGGTCAATGGCCCCCAGCCTCAATCGGCAAGGGCAAGCGCTTCGTAACGCGCCAGATGATGGTCGACCGAGCCGAACTGCCCCTCGATCATCGTCGCGCGCTTGAAATAATGGCCGATCGCCAGCTCGTCGGTGATGCCGATGCCGCCATGGATCTGCACCGCGCTCTGGCCGGTAAAGCGCAGCCCGCGCCCGATCCGGGCCTTGGCCTGGCTCACCGCCGCACTCCGCTCGGCCGCCGACAGGCCAAGCCGCAGCGTCGCCATCAGCGTCATCGACACCGCCTGCTCGACCTCCATGAACATGTCGACCAGCCGGTGCTGGAGCACCTGGAAATCGGCGATGGCGCGGCCGAACTGCTTGCGCTGCTTGGCATAGTCCATCGTGCCGGTGTGCAGGCGGCGCATCACGCCGGTGGCCTCGGCGCACAGCGCGGCGACCGCCTCGTCAGCCACCTGCTCGATCAGCGGCAGGGCATCGCCCTCCCCGCCCAGCAGCGCCTCGGCCCCGACCGCGCACTGTTCGAAATACACCTCTGACGCGCGGAAGCCGTCGACGGTCGGATAATCGCGCCGGACGATGCCGGGGCGGTTCGCCTCGATCAGGAACAGGCCGATGCCGTCGGCATCGCGCTGGCCGCCGCCGGTGCGCGCGGTGACGAGCAGATGCGTCGCCCAGGGCGCGCCATAGACGACCGCCTTATGGCCGTTGAGCACCCAGCCGGCCCCGTCACGGCGCGCGGTGGTGCGCAGGTTCGACAGCTCGTACCGCCCCTGCGGCTCAGCATAGGCAAAGGCGATGACGGCTTCGCCGGCAATGATCTGCGGGATGACCGAATCGGCCACCGCCCCGCCCACCGCCTTGAGCGCGCCGCCGCCGATCACCACGGTCTGGAGATAAGGCTCGATCGCAATCGCTTCGCCCAGCTGCTCCATCACGATCATGTTCTCGACCGCGCCGCCGCCCAGGCCGCCATGCGCCTCGGCAAAGGGCGCGCCCAGAATGCCAAGCTCGGTCGCCAGCGCGCGCCAGATGCCCGGATCGCGCCCGGCCTCGCCGGCGATCCATTTGCGGCGGGTGTCGAAATCGTAATTGTCCGCCAGATAGCGCGCGAGCGTGTCGCGCAGCATCTGCTGCGTCTCGTTGAAGCTGAAATCCATGTTGATCCTCTCACGCGCCCCGCCCGGCCGTTGCCGGGCGGGACGATTCTGTCGTTCCGGTTCGGCTCAGAGGCCCAGCACCATCTTGGCGATGATGTTGCGCTGGATCTCGTTCGAGCCGCCATAGATGCTGGTCTTGCGGCCGTTGAAATAGGTCGGCGCGGCGCGGTGCGCATAATCCGGGCCGATCGGCGTCGCATTGTCGCCGGTCGGGAAGCCCCGGAAATAGGGCGCGCCATAATGGCCGACCGCCTCGAGCGCGAGCTCGGTCAGGCGCTGCTGGATCTCGGTGCCCTTGATCTTGAGCAGCGAGGATTCCGGCCCCGGCCCGCGCCCCGCCGCCTCAGAGGCAAGCGTGCGCAGCTCGGTGAACTCGAGCGCGGTCAGATCCATTTCCAGCTCGGCGATCTTGCGCTTGAAGAAGGCGTTGGCGATCAACGGCCGGTCGCCATCCATCTCCGACCGGGCGATGGTCTTGATCCGCTCCACCCCGCGCTTCGACCGCGCGACCCCGGCAATGCCGGTGCGTTCATGGGCCAGCAGGAACTTGGCGCAGGTCCAGCCCTTGTTTTCCTCATAGATGCGGTTCTCGACCGGCACGCGCACGTCTTCGAGCCACACCTCGTTGACTTCATGCTCGCCGCCCAGCGTGATGATCGGCCGCACGGTGATGCCCGGCGTCTTCATGTCGATGAGCAGGAACGAAATGCCTTCCTGCTGCTTGGCGTCAGGATCGGTGCGGACGAGGAAAAAGCCCCAATCGGCATGCTGGGCCAGCGTCGTCCAGGTCTTCTGCCCGTTGACGATATAATGATCGCCGTCGCGCACCGCGCGGGTGCGCAGCGAGGCGAGGTCGGACCCGGCACCCGGTTCCGAATAGCCCTGGCACCACCAGTCATCGCCCGACAGGATGCGCGGCAGGAAGCGCGCCTTCTGCTCGGCGGTGCCGAAGGTGTAGATCACCGGGCCGACCATGTTGATGCCAAAGGGCATGATCGGGATGGTGTCGGCGCGCGCCAGTTCTTCCGACCAGATGTAACGCTGCGTCGTCGTCCAGCCGGGGCCGCCATATTGGGTCGGCCATGCCGGGGCGACCCAGCCTTTCTCCGCCAGGATCCGGTGCCAGGCCAGAAAATCCTCTTTGGCCAGTTCCTCGCCCTCATCGGCTTTCGCGCGCAGATGCGCGGGATAGTTCGCGGCGATGAAGGCGCGGGCCTCCTCGCGGAATGCGATGTCGGCGGGGCTGAACTCCAGGTCCATATCTCTCTCCTTCCAGGCGCCCCTTGTATCGCCGCGCTTACGTTAACGGCAAGCGGGAAGAGCGGACCGTTACGGTATCCGCGGCTCGCCCCGCGGCGGCGCGGGGACGGAGGGCGGCCGGCGCGATTCGGCGGGTGATTCGGCCGCCGGTCCGGGCGCGGCATCGCCGTCCGGCCCGGCCGTTACGGTAACGCCATCGGCATCGATGGTGACGCCCAGATCGACAGGATCGAGATCGATGTCGATCGTCATGTTCGCGGCATCGACGAGCGCGTCGACCGGGTCGATCAGATTTTCCGGCTCTTCCTCAGGCTGGGGCGCGAGCGCCGCGCCGTCGATGGCGCTGGCCATGAAATCGGCCCATGCCCGCGCCGGCGCGCCGCCGCCCGAAATGCCGGGGATCGGCCGGTTGTCGTCGCGCCCGACCCAGACGCCGACGACCAGATCGCCGGCAAAGCCGACAAAGATCGCATCGCGCGCATTCTGGGTGGTGCCGGTCTTGCCGAACGCATCGATCGACAGGGCCGCGCGCCGCCCGGTGCCGCTGTCGACCGCCGCCGCCAGCAGGTCGAGCAGCATGTCGCGCTCGCGCTGGCCGAGCTTGCCGGGCCGGTTCCACACCGCGCTCAGCCACCCTTCCTCGGTCCGGGGCAGGCCATAGGGCGTAACCGGCAGGGCATTGCCCGCGACCGCGGCATAAGCGCCGGTCAGTTCGATGAGCGTCACCCCCGAAGTGCCGAGCGCAAGGCTGGGCTGGTCGCCCAGCGGGCTGGTGATGCCCAGATCGCGCGCCGCCTTGATCACGGCGCGCCGCCCGACCCGGTCGGCCAGCCGCGCGGCGACGACGTTGCTCGACAGCGCAAACGCCTGACGCAGCGTGATGCGCCCGCGATAGCGGCCGTCATTGTTGGTCGGCGACCAGCCATCGATGGTCACCGGGCTGTCATCGACCAGAGTGTCCGGGGTCATGCCGGCGCGGATCGCCGCCAGATAGACGAACAGCTTGAAGGTCGAGCCGGGCTGGCGGCGCGCCTGGGTGGCGCGGTTGAACGGGCTTTCGGCATAGCTGCGCCCGCCGACCATCGCCACCACCTGCCCGTCGGGGCGCATCGCGACCAACGCCATCTGCGTGCCGGCGACCGCATTCTGGCGCACCACCCGTTCGGCAATGCGCTGCAACCGCCGGTCGAGCGTCGTGCGGATCACCTGCCGCTCATAGACCGCACCCGCCTGATCGCGCGCGGCGGGCAGCACCCAGTCGGCAAAATAGGTGCCGCCCGGCATCTGCCGCTCGCGCGTCGGGCGCAGGCGGATCGGCTGGGCGGCGCGCGCCTGAGCCTCGGTGATCGCGCCGGTTTCGACCATCGCCGCCAGCACCAGCCGCGCCCGCGCCCGCGCCCCGGCAAGGTTGCGCGTCGGCGCGAGCCGCGACGGGGCCTTGACCAGCCCGGCCAGCATCGCCGCCTCGCCCACGGTCAGCCGTTCGACATCGCGGCTGAAATAATGGCGGGCGGCGGCGCGCAGGCCATAGACATTGTCGCCGAAATAGACGTTCGACAGATAGCGTTCGAGGATCTGGTCCTTGGTCAGCCATGCCTCCAGCCAGAAGGCGATCAGCATTTCCTGCGCCTTGCGGCCGAAGCGGCGTTCGTCGCTGAGGAACGCGACCTTGGCGAGCTGCTGGGTGATGGTGCTGCCGCCCTCGCGCACCCCGCCCGCCACCAGATTGCGCCAGGCGGCGCGGGCGATGCCCCAGGGATCGACCCCCCAATGATCGTAGAAGCGCCGGTCCTCGATCGCCATGAACGCGCCCGCGACATGCGGCGGCAGCTTGGCCAGCTCGACCGGGGCGGCGATGATCGCGCCCTTGGCGGCAATGGGCGTGCCGTCGCTTGCGGCAAGCGTGATGCTGGGCGGCGAAATCGGCTCCAGAGAGCGCGACAGGGGGGCCGTCACCGACAGCCAGATCGCGGCGGCAATGACCAGCAGCAGCAGCAGCGCCAGCAGCTGCCGCCAGAAGCGCAGCAACAGCCTGAGCGGCCAGAACAGGCGGCGCCGGGGGCGCTGCGCGGACGCATCGGGCGCGCCGGCATCGTCCGGCCAGCCATCATCCACTATGATCGGCTCGCGCTCAGCATCCTCGTCGCGCATTCCGGCCCTCATCCTGCCCGCTCTTGCCGTGCGGCCTATGTCCGCACCGCCTGTTATACGTCCCTAATACAGCGGCGCGCGCCCTGCCCCAAATGCTTTTGCGCGCCCCCGGCCATGGGGGCCGGGAGCGCGCACAAGGTCAGGCATGCCGGCATGCGTCTGGCGACGCATGGGCAACCGGTTGTCAGCCGACGATTTCTTCCGGCTTGAAGAAGAACGCGATTTCGATCGCGGCATTTTCGTCCGAATCCGACCCGTGGACCGAGTTCGCTTCGATCGATTCGGCCAGTTCCTTGCGGATCGTGCCCGGCTCGGCGTTGGCCGGGTTGGTCGCGCCCATGATCTCGCGGTTGCGCGCGACGGCGTTTTCACCCTCGAGCACCTGCACCACGACCGGGC
>DBAW01000265.1:0-158 GCA_002291855.1 Sphingomonas sp. UBA1000 | reverse complement strand
TGCACCACGACCGGGCCGGAAATCATGAACGACACCAGATCGTTGAAGAACGGGCGTTCCTTGTGGACGGCGTAAAAGCCCTCGGCCTGTTCGCGGGTCATGTGGATGCGCTTGGAAGCGACGACGCGCAGGCCGGCGTCTTCCAGCATCTTGGTGAC
>DBAW01000132.1:5299-5468 GCA_002291855.1 Sphingomonas sp. UBA1000 | reverse complement strand
CCGACCACCTCGGTGATGTTGGTCACGCGGCGCAAGCCGTCGCGCCGGCGCTTCACCTGCACGATCAGGTCGACCGAATCCGCGATCTGGCGGCTGATCGCTTCCTTCGGCACCTTGATGTCGGACATCATCACCATGTTCTCCATACGCGCCAGCGCCTCGCGCGGGC
>DBAW01000132.1:0-4964 GCA_002291855.1 Sphingomonas sp. UBA1000 | reverse complement strand
CCGTCATGGCCGGTGTTCATCGCCGCGAGCATGTCGAAACATTCCGAGCCGCGGATTTCGCCCAGGATGATCCGGTCCGGGCGCATACGCAGCGCGTTGATGACGAGATCGCGGATGGTGATCGCGCCCTGACCTTCCAGATTGGCCGGGCGGGTTTCAAGCGGCAGCCAGTGCGGCTGCTGGAGCCGCAGTTCGGCCGCGTCCTCGATGGTGATCACGCGCTCGCCCGGATCGATCATCTTGGACAAGGCGTTGAGCATCGTCGTCTTGCCCGAGCCGGTGCCGCCCGAGATGACGATGTTGAACCGGCACGCCCCCGCAATCTTGAGCGCGGTCGCCATTTTCTGGCTCATCGAGCCAAAGCCGGCCATCATGTCGAGCGTGATCGGCTTGGCGGAGAATTTGCGGATCGAGATCGCGGTGCCGCGCAGCGACAGCGGCGGCACGATCACGTTGACGCGGCTGCCATCCTTCAGGCGCGCATCGGCGAGCGGCGTCGTCTGGTCGACGCGGCGGCCGACCTGATTGACGATGCGCTGCGCGATCTGGAACAGATGCTCCTCGTCGCGGAACTGGATGTTGGCGACCTCCAGCTTGCCCTTGCGCTCGACAAAGGTCTGGTCTGGGCCGTTGACCATGATGTCGGAGATGTTGGGATCGGCGAGCAGCTCCTCGAGCGGCCCGAGACCGAGCAGCTCGTCGACCAGCACTTTTTCGAGCGCGAATTGCTCGCGGCGGTTGAGCGTCAGCTTCAGCTCGGCGAGCACTTCGCCGATGATCGGGCTGAACTCCTCGGCCAGCTCGTCCTTGGACAGGGCGGCCGCGGCTTCGGGATCGACGCGCTCGAGCAGGCGGGGCAGCACCTGCTCCTTGATGCGGTGGATCGACGCCTCGAACCCTTCCTGGCGGGACGCGGCGGCCTCGCCGGATGCGGCTTCGCGGCTCGCGAGCCGGGCCATCGCGTCCATCTGCACCGGCGGCGGGGCGTCGCCGTCAATGCCGGGCAGCGGCGGAAACTGCTCGGCGCTGGGCGGGGTCTCGACCGGGCGCGGCGCGGGCGCGGGCGCGCCCCCCTGCATCGGCCGGGCAACCCCGAAAGCGGGACGGCTGGGCAGGCCGGCCGCTCCCCCGCGTTTGCCAAAAGCGCTCATCCCCGTGCGTCACCTTCCATGCTTGTCCCGGTGAATAGACCGGAAACTTTTACGGAAGTGCTAACCGGGATCAGGCGGGCAAAGCGGGGGAAGCGGGGGAAGCGGGGGGCCTCTACGCGTGCGCGCGTGCGAAGGCAGGAGCCTTCACGGCGGCCATGCCGGTCCGACGCCGCCGGATCGCGGTGCCGACCACGCCAAAGCCCGCGATCATCATCGCCCAGCTGGCCGGCTCCGGCACCGGGGCGAGGTTGAACTGGGTGACCATGTCGCGGAACAGCGCCGACTGGACGGCGGCGGTCGGGTGGACGCCGTCGAACGAGAAGATGCCGGCACAGCCGGTCGCCTGAGCGCGGGCCTGGATGCAGGTCGTGTCGGTGCGCAGGCTGGGCAGGCCCAGCGAGCCCGGATCGGTCGCGACCCGGCCGAAAAAGTCGATATAGGAATAGCGCATCAGGTTGGTATCGGACGCCAGCGTCAGCCCGTCGAGCCGCGCCTGAAGCAGCTGGTCGACCTTCAGCGCCAGCGGATCGGTCGAGTTCGGGATGCCGGTGATCAGGATGTTGCGCGCGCCCAGCTGGTCAAGCGTCGTCACCGCATTGGCATAGATGCTGACCAGTGCCTCGATATAGGCCTCGGCATCGCCGATCGGATTGAGCGCATTGGGGTTGCCCGCGGCAAAGCGCCCCAGCGCGAAGATGTCGTTCCCCCCCATGTTGAGGATGTAGAGCGCGTTACCATCGCCGGCAGCTGCCCCCTGTCGTGCGATATAGGCCCCCAGCTGCGGCGTCAGGTCGGGGATGGTGTCGGTGGTGTCGCTGACGATCCGCGCGCCGCCGAACGCGAAATTGTTGCCGCCGCGCAGGGATGCGGTCGTGGCCGTGCCGAACAGCTGATAGTTGATGTAATCGACATAGTTATAGCCGTTGGTGAACCGGCCGGGGAAATAGCCGGCGGCCTGATTCGGTGTCGCGCCCCCGGTCACGACGGCGATGTTGCCGGCATCGACCAGGCTGTCGCCGAACACATAAAGTGACGAGAATCGCGGGTTTGCCGTAGCGGCAGTGCCATGGGCCGCCAGCAAAGCTGCGCAGGCTGTGGCCGCCATCTTCAGGGCACGGATCATGATCGTCCTCCTCTCCTTGTTGTTTTCGGGAGAAAAGGTGCGGAGCGATCACGCCGCTGGCAAGGAAAATGGTTAAGCTTTGATGACAGCCGGCGGCACTGCACCGCCACGGGACAGATGCGCCGCCCGAGAATGGTCTCCGATCCGATTGCATCGGATCGGCTGCTTCAGGCCTTTGGTTTACCGCATTTTCCGGGTCGCCGGGTGAGTCTACCCGGCTTGCAAATGCTCCAGGCCGGCTGCGGGACCGTGGCGCGGCCCCGCCGATCGCGCCGGTTCAGCCCGCCCGGTCGGCGAGCACGGTCAGCCCGCGATCGTTGATCTCGGCAAAGCCGCCCTCGACCGGGATCGCCACCGGCTCGGCGCCCGGCGCTGCAAACACCAGCAGCACACCGTCGCGCAGCGTCGAGACGAAGGGCGCATGGCCTTCGAGCACGCCGAAATCGCCCTCGGTGCCCGGCACGGTCACCATATGGACGTCTTCGGACCGCACGAGCTTTTCCGGGGTCACGAGTTCGAAATGCAGCGGCATGGTATCTGTCCTGTTCCCCCTCCCGGTGCCGGGAGGGGGGATAAGCGAAATCAGGCGTTTTCAGCCAGCTTCTTGGCCTTTTCGACCGCCTCGTCGATGCCGCCGACCATGTAGAAGGCGGATTCCGGCAGATGGTCATATTCGCCGTTGACCACCGCCTTGAACGACCGGATCGTGTCTTCCAGCTGGACGAACTTGCCCGGAATGCCGGTGAACACTTCGGCGACGTGGAAGGGCTGCGACAGGAAGCGCTGGATCTTGCGCGCGCGGGCGACGGTCAGCTTGTCCTCTTCCGACAGCTCGTCCATCCCGAGGATGGCGATGATGTCCTGCAGCGACTTGTACTTCTGCAGGATCGACTGCACGGCGCGCGCGGTTTCGTAATGATCCTGGCCGACGACGCGCGGTTCGAGCACGCGGCTGGTCGAATCGAGCGGATCGACGGCCGGATAGATGCCCAGTTCCGAAATCGCACGGCTGAGCACGGTCGTCGCATCGAGGTGCGCGAACGAGGTGGCCGGGGCCGGATCGGTCAGGTCGTCCGCGGGCACGTAGATCGCCTGCACCGAGGTGATCGAGCCCTTGTTGGTCGAGGTGATCCGTTCCTGCAGCGCGCCCATGTCGGTGGCGAGCGTCGGCTGATAGCCCACCGCCGAGGGGATGCGGCCGAGCAGCGCCGACACTTCCGAACCCGCCTGGGTGAAGCGGAAGATGTTGTCGACGAAGAACAGCACGTCCTGGCCTTCGACGTCGCGGAAATATTCGGCGATGGTCAGGCCCGACAGCGCGACGCGCGCACGCGCGCCCGGCGGCTCGTTCATCTGGCCATAGACGAGCGCGACCTTCGAACCGTCGCTGGTCGGGTTGCCGTCTGCATCCTTGGCGATGACGCCGGCATCGAGGAACTCGTGATACAGGTCATTGCCTTCGCGGGTGCGCTCACCCACGCCCGCGAACACCGAGGTGCCGCCATGGCCCTTGGCGATATTGTTGATCAGCTCCTGAATGAGCACGGTCTTGCCGACGCCCGCGCCGCCGAACAGGCCGATCTTGCCGCCCTTCGCATAAGGCGCGAGCAGGTCGATGACCTTGATGCCGGTGACGAGGATGCTCGCCTCGGTCGACTGGTCGATGAACGCCGGCGCTTCGGCATGGATCGGGGCATGGGTGTCGGCACCGATCGGGCCGCGCTCGTCGATCGGCTCGCCGACCACGTTCATGATGCGGCCGAGCGTCTTGGGGCCGACGGGAACGCGGATCTGCGCGCCGGTGTCGGTCACGGGCTGGCCGCGGGTCAGGCCCTCGGTCGAGTCCATCGCGATGGTGCGGACGAGGTTCTCACCCAGATGCTGGGCGACCTCGAGCACGAGGCGCTGGCCGTTATTGTCGGTCTCCAGCGCCGACAGGATCGCCGGCAGCGTCTGATCGAAGGCGACGTCGACGACGGCGCCGATCACCTGCGAGATGCGGCCGACATTGGGGGTGGTTTCTGCTGCTGCGCTAGCCATCGCGTTGTCCTTGCCTTCGTTCCTGTCGCCCCGTGCCGGTGCGGCAGGGGATGTTCGCTAAAGTTACAGGGCTTCCGCGCCCGAGATGATTTCGACCAGTTCGGTGGTGATCGCCGCCTGGCGCGTGCGGTTATACTGGATGGTCAGGCGGTTGATCATGTCGCCGGCATTGCGGGTCGCATTGTCCATCGCGGTCATCTGCGCGCCGAAGAAGCCGGCCTGGTTTTCAAGCAGCGCCGAATAGATCTGGATCGCCACATTCTTGGGCAGCAGATCAGCGAGGATGGCTTCCTCGTCGGGTTCATATTCGACTGCCGCCGACGCGCCGGCCCCCGCGGCCGCGCCGCCGGTGTCGATCGCCGCCGGGATGATCTGCCGCGCGACCGGTTCCTGCACCAGCGCCGACTGGAAGCGCGAGAAGATCAGGTGCGCGACATCGAACTCGCCGGCGTCGAAGCGGGCGATCAGGTCGCGGGCGATTGCCTGCGCATCGTCGAACCGCGCGGTCTTGGCATGGCTCATGTCGTGATCGGCGAGGATCATCGACGGGAAGAAGCGGCGGATCGCCGCCCGGCCCTTGCGGCCGACAATGTAGAACCGCACCGTCTTGCCGGCCGCGATCAGCTCCTCGGCCTTGCGGCGGGCGAGGC
>DBAW01000234.1:2605-4370 GCA_002291855.1 Sphingomonas sp. UBA1000 | reverse complement strand
CGGCCGATGCGGTGGACATAGTCCTCGGCATGGCGGGGCACGTCGAAATTGTAGACATGCCCGACATCGGGAATGTCCAGCCCGCGGGCGGCCACGTCGGAGGCGATCAACAGCTTCAGCTCGCCCGCGCGAAAACGGTCCAGCGTGCGCGTGCGCTGGGACTGGTCGAGATCGCCATGGATCGGAGCCGCGTCATAGCCATAGCGGGCGAGCGACTTGGCGACGATGTCGACATCGGTCTTGCGGTTGCAGAACACGATGCCGCTGACCGGATTGGTCGCATCGATGATCCGGCGCAGCGTGGCGCGCTTGACCCGCGCGTCGTTCGAACCGGTGGCCACCGCGGCCTGGGTGACGGTCGTAGCGGTCGAAGAGGCGCGCGCCACCTCGATGCGGACCGGGGCATGCAGGAACTGCTCGGTCAAACGGGTGATCTCGGGCGGCATGGTGGCCGAGAAGAACAGGGTCTGCCGGGTAAAGGGGGTCAGCTTGAAGATGCGCTCGATGTCGGGGATGAACCCCATGTCGAGCATGCGGTCGGCCTCGTCGACCACCATCACCTGCACGCCCGTCAGCAGCAGCTTGCCGCGCTCGAAATGGTCGAGCAGCCGGCCGGGGGTGGCAATCAGCACGTCCACGCCCTGGGTCAGAAGCCGGTCCTGGTCGCCAAAGCTGCCCCCGCCGATCAACAGCGCCATCGTCAGCTTGTGGTTCTTGCCGTACTTCTCGAAGTTTTCGGCGATCTGGGCCGCCAGTTCGCGCGTCGGCGTGACGATCAGCGAGCGCGGCATGCGCGCCCGCGCACGCCCCTGGGCCAGCATTTCGATCATCGGCAGCACGAAGGAGGCGGTCTTGCCGGTCCCCGTCTGGGCGATGCCAAGGACGTCGCGTCCCTGCAGCGCAACCGGTATCGCGCCTTCCTGGATCGGGGTGGGTTGGGTGTAGCCAGCCTTGTGGATGGCATCGAGCAGGGGCTGGGAGAGCCCCAGTTCGTCAAAGGTCATTCAGAGTGTCCTGTGGACGCCGGCCGTTGGGCGCGCGTCGGGGTGCGCGCCATCGTGGCATCGCGCGAGCGCACTTAGCACGAATCGTGCCGTGCCCCAAGTCCCCCGTCAAACGCCGGTTCAGACGTCCACCTCAGGGACAAAGCGGGCATTGCGCTGGATGAATTCGAACCGCCGCTCGGCACGCTTGCCCATCAGCGTCTCGATCAGGCCCTCGGCCCCCTCGCGCGCCAGATCGTCCAGCGACACCCGCGCCAGCGTGCGTGTGGCGTGCGCCATGGTGGTCTCGCGCAGCTGGGCCGGCATCATCTCGCCAAGGCCCTTGAAGCGGCTGACCTCGACCTTGGACTTGCCTGCGAACACGGTGCGCATCAGCTCGGCGCGGTGCGCGTCGTCGCGCGCATAGGCATAACGTGTGCCCGCGGCCAGCCGATAGAGTGGCGGCATCGCCAGGAACAGCCGACCGGAGTCGACCAGCGGCCGCATCTGCCGGAAGAAGAAGGTCAGCAGCAGCGACGCGATATGGGCCCCATCGACGTCCGCGTCGGTCATGATGATGACGCGCTCATAGCGCAGGTCATCCAGCCGGAAGCGCGCGCCGGTCTGCACCCCCAGCGCCAGCGCCAGGTCGGTCAGTTCCTGGTTGCGGTCGATCTTTTCCCCGCCCGCGCTGGCGACGTTCAGGATCTTGCCCCGCAGCGGCAGGATGGCCTGGGTGTTGCGGTCACGCGCCTGTTTTGCGCTGCCGCCGGCCGAGTCGC
>DBAW01000234.1:0-2342 GCA_002291855.1 Sphingomonas sp. UBA1000 | reverse complement strand
GTTCAGGATCTTGCCGCGCAGCGGCAGGATGGCCTGGAAGTCCTTGTCGCGCGCCTGCTTGGCGCTGCCGCCGGCCGAGTCGCCCTCGACCAGGAAGATTTCGGTCCCCTCAGCCGCCTGGCGCGCGCAGTCGGCCAGCTTGCCCGGAAGGCGCAGGCGCCGTGTGGGCGCCGCGCGGGCGATCTCGCGCTCCTTGCGGCGCTTGACCCGGTCCTCGGCGATGCGGACCACGAATTCGAGCAGGCGTTCGGCCTCCTTGGGGGCCGAGCCCAGCCAGGTCTCGAACCGGTCCCGCACGGTCGACTCCACCAGCCGATGGGCGCTGTCGCTCGACAGCTTGTCCTTGGTCTGGCCCTGGAATTCAGGATCGCGGATGAAGACGCTGATCAGCGCGCCCGCGCCGGAAAAGATGTCGTCGGCGGTGATCAGCCCGGCCCGCTTTTCGTTCTTCAGGTCCGCAAAGGTCTTGAGCCCGCGCAGCAGCGCCGCGCGAAAGCCGCTCTCGTGGGTGCCGCCCTCGGGGGTGGGGATGGTGTTGCAGTACGAGCGGACAAACCCGTCCGCCTCCCCAAAGCCGGCCTCGGTCCAGCTGATCGCCCACTCGACAATGCCCTGGTTGTTCTCGCGCTCGACGCGGCCCGCGAACATCGCGCCGGTGACCTGTGCGCGCTCGCCGAACTGTTCGGCCAAGTGATCGGCCAGCCCGTTGGGGAAATGAAAGACCGCCTCGGCCGGAATCTCCCCGCCCGCCGGCAGCAGATCGGGGGCACAGCGCCAGCGGATTTCCACCCCGCGATACAGATACGCCTTCGAGCGGGCCATGCGGAAGATGCGCGCCGGGCGCATGCGGGCCTCGGGTCCGAAAATCTCGGGGTCGGGGCGGAAGGCCACCATGGTTCCGCGGCGGTTCGACACCGCGCCGCGCTCTTCGAGCGGGCCCAGCGGAACCCCGCGCGAAAAGCTCTGGGCGAACAGGCGCCCGCCGCGCGCGACCTCGACGTCCAGCCGTTCAGAGAGCGCATTGACCACCGACGAGCCCACCCCGTGCAGCCCGCCGGCGGTCTGATAGGCGCCCTCGCTGAACTTGCCGCCGGCATGCAGGGTGGTGAAGATCACCTCGAGCGCCGACTTGTCCGGAAAGCGCGGATGCGGGTCGGTGGGGATGCCGCGCCCATTGTCGGTGACCCGGGTCGTGCCATCCGCCTCCAGCACGATCTCGATGCGCTTGGCGTGACCGGCGACGGCCTCGTCCATCGCATTGTCCAGGATCTCGGCGAACAGATGGTGCAGCGCGCGCTCATCGGTGCCGCCGACATACATGCCCGGCCGGCGGCGCACCGGCTCGAGCCCCTCGAGCACCTCGATCGAATGCGCGCCATAGTCGGCGCCCGCTTCGGAGGGCTCGACACGCTGGGCAGCGGCGGACTTCGACATGGCAGACTTTCTTCGGATGAAAAGGTCGGACGGACCTGAGGCACCCGCCGTCGGGGCCACCTAGGGTGGTTCGCGCACCGCAGCAAGCCAACCCCTGTGTCAGCATCGGGGCGGAGGGTTAACGAGACGTGAGCGGGCGTCCGCCCGATCCATCACGCAAGCCCGTCACAGCGGGCCGCAGCGCAGGGGTCGAGCGCGCGCATCCGGCCTGGACGATGGCGCGCCGCGGGCCGCCCGCCCTCGCGGACGCAGGCCCGATGAATTTGCGCCCGCAATGCAGAATGTTCTCGATTTGTTCCGCATTCCGGTCTAAGCAACGCCCATGTCGCTGTCTGCGCCGATGGATGCCCTGACGCCCCGCGCGCCCGATGCGTCGGGGCCGGATGCGCTGGGGCCCGATGCGCCGCGCAGACGCGTCGATGCGCTGCTCGAGGAACTGATCGACACCCTGGGGCCCCAGGCCGACGCGTGGCCCCGGGCCGACGCAGACCCCGTGGCGGACGGGGCGTTCGGCGACGATCTCGAAGCGGAGGACGCGGCCGCGACCGATGGTGCATCGGACACGCCGCCGCGTCGCGACGGGCTGGGAGGGGACGGCGATCCGTCCGATGATTTCGAGGCGCAGGTCGATCTGGATTTCATGATCCGCGCGCTCGGGCACGCCGTTGGCCTTCAGGCGCGCGCGCTTGCCGGCCGCAGCCGCCCCGATCCCCATGAGACCCGCACCTTCGTCGCCACCATGCGGACTCTGCGCGGGCTTGCCGTCACCAACCGGCGGATGCGTGACCAATACCATCTCGGCACCGGCAGAATGGTCGAACAAGGCCGGCTGCTCGTGCCCGGCTACGCGGAAATGGGTGCCGGCATGACGGCCCTCGGCCAGGTCGGCCGACGGCTGGGCGATCGCC
>DBAW01000238.1 GCA_002291855.1 Sphingomonas sp. UBA1000 | reverse complement strand
GCCGGTGCCGCCCCTGCGCCGTGAGGCGCAGCACAAACAGCCGCGACACCAACCCCACCCCCGCAAAACCCCCTGCATTCTCAAACGCGGCCCGAGCGCCTATATGCCGCGCCGATGACTGAAGGTGCAGATTTCCAGCTCGGCCCGGATTTGCGGGGCAAGCGCATCGTCGTCGCCATGTCGGGCGGCGTCGACAGTTCGGTCGTGGCGGCGCTTGCCGCGCGGTCGGGGGCCGAGACGATCGGCGTCACCCTGCAGCTTTACGATCATGGCGCGGCGGTCGGCCGCACCGGCAGCTGCTGCGCCGGGCAGGACATCCGCGACGCCCGCGCCGTCTGCGACCGCCTGGGCATCGCGCATTACGTGTTCGATCATGAAAGCCGGTTCCGCGACAGCGTGATCGACCAGTTCGCCGACGAATATCTGGCCGGGCGCACGCCGATCCCGTGCGTGCGCTGCAACATGGGGGTGAAGTTCACCGACCTGTTCGGGCTGGCGCGGCAGCTGGGCGCGGACTGTCTGGCGACCGGCCATTATGTCCGCCGTGTCGTCGGGCCGGAGGGGGCAGAGCTGCACCGCGCGCTCGATCCGGCGCGCGACCAGAGCTATTTCCTGTTTGCGACCACGACCGAACAGCTGGATTTCCTGCGTTTCCCGCTGGGCGGCCTGCCCAAGCCCGAAGTGCGCGCGATCGCATCCGAGCTGGGGCTGGGCGTCGCGATGAAGCCCGACAGCCAGGATATCTGCTTCGTCCCCGACGGCGATTATGCCGGGCTGGTGCGCAAGCTGCGCCCCGATGCCGACACGGCGGGCGAGATTGTCGATCTGGAAGGCCGGGTGCTCGGCCGTCATCCGGGTCTTATTCATTACACGGTCGGCCAGCGGCGCGGGCTGGAGATTGGCGGGCAGGCCGAGCCGCTTTACGTCGTCCGCCTCGACGCGGCGGCGCGCCGGGTGATTGTCGGCCCGCGCCGCGCGCTTGCGGTCGCCGCCGCGCAGCTGAGCGAGATCAACTGGCTGGGCGGCGGCTATACCGGGCCGGTCCATGCCAAGGTGCGGTCGATGGCCAAGCCCGCCCCGGCGCGGCTGGAGGGCGACCGGCTGGTGTTCGACGCCCCCGAATATGGCGTGTCGCCGGGCCAGGCGGCGGTGCTTTATGCCGGGGAGCGGGTGCTGGGCGGCGGCTGGATCGCGGCGACAGAAAGCGCGCTGGCCACCGCCGCCTGAGCGGGCCGGCGAACCAAGCTAGGCCCGTTCGCGCCGGGCGACCAGATAAAGCGCCATCCCCGCCCCGCCGAGCACGCCCAGCACCTGCCAGCTGCCCGCCCCCGACTGGGCGGCGACCCAGCCGCAGGTGGCGATGCCGGCCAGGGTCAGCGCCCATATGCCCGCCCGGCCCGGCTCGGCGCGCGGCAGGGCGGCGATGCTGAGCGCATAGATGATCATCCGCGCGAGCACGCTTGCGACCGCCAGCCAGGCAAAGCCGCCGGTCAGCGCCAGCACGGCGATGAACGCGCCCATGAACCAGATCGACCGGGCGGGGGTCGCAAAGCGCGGATCGACGGCCGCGAACCAGCGCGGCAGCAGCCCGTCGCGCCCCATCGCATAGGTGGTGCGCGCGCTGCCGGTGACGCCCGCGGCGACATTGCCGGTGACCGAGGCGATGGCGGCGATGGTGAGCAGCATCGCCCCGGCCTCCCCCCACACCGCGCGGCCGAACGCGATCATCGGCGCATCGCCCCCGGCCGCGCCCGCCGGGGCCGTGCCCATTACCGCCAGATAGGCGGCCTGGATGAGCGTGTAGACCAGCGCCGTCAGCACCACCGTGCCGATCAGCGCGCGCGGCAGCGTGCGGCCGGGCCGCCGCGTCTCGCCCGCCGCAACAACGCTGTTTTCGAACCCGACAAAGGCATAAAGCGTCAGCAGCGCCGCCGCATTGAGTTCGGCAAGCGGCGGCACTGCCGGCAGCACCGGCACCGACCGCAGCAACCCCGACAGGTCGGGCGCGGTCATGACGAGTGCCGCCAGCGCGAGCAGGACGAGCGGCGCGGCCTTGAGCAGCGTCATCGCATCGACCAGCCGCACCGCCCGGCGCACCCCGGCGACATTGACCGCGCAGACGAGCGCGATGACCGCCAGGATCAGCGCCGCGCGCACCGGCCCGGTGCCGAGCACCGGCCATAGCCCGGCCGCATAGGCGACCAGCACATTGAGATTGGCCGCGAGCGCCGTCGCCCGCGCGACATAATAGAGCCAGCCGGCCTGAAAGGCGACGAACGGCCCGAACGGTGCCGCATAGACGACCGGCCCGCCCGACAGCGGATGATGCCCGGCGATGCGCGCAAAGGGCAGCGCAATGACCAGCGCGAGCAGCCCGAACAGCGGAAAGGCAAACGGACTGAACGCGCCGAACCGTTCGGCCAGCGTCCCCGGCAGGACGAAAATCCCCGCCCCCACCAGCCCGTTGAACGCCAGAAACGCCGATCCCAGCAGCCCGATGTCGCGCCGCAGCGCGCCGTCGGCGGCCGGGCCGGTGCCGCTCAAAGCGCGAACAGCCCCTCGATCACCGTCACGCAGCCGCCGCCGAGCAGCACCCGGTCCCCGGCCAGCCGGCAGGCGACATGGCCGCCCCGCGCACTGGCCTGGAACGCGGTGAACGCCTCGCGGCCCAGCCGCCCGGCCCAGAACGGGGTGAGCGCGGCATGGGCGGACCCGGTAACGGGATCCTCGTCAATCCCGCACACCGGCACGAACACCCGGCTGACGATATCGGTCGCAGCACCGGGCGCGGTGGCAATCGCCATCACCCCGGTCGCGGCAAGGGCACGGAAATCGGGGGCAAGCGCGCGCACCGCCGCTTCGTCGGCAAGCAGCACGATCACCGCCGGCTCCGCCGCATCGCCCTGAGACTGGAAGGTCGCGGCCCCCGCCACGCCAAGTGCTGCTGCGACATCGGCGCGGTCATGCGGCACCACCGGCACCGCCGGCAGGTCGAGCCGGTAGCGCTCGCCGTCACGCGCCACCGTCAGCACCCCGGCCTTGCGCGTGCGGAAGCGCACCGCATCGCGCCCGTTCATCAGCACATGCCCCGCCGCCAGCGTCGCATGGCCGCACATCGCCACTTCGACCGCCGGGGTGAACCAGCGCAGCTCATAATCGGCATCGCCGGTCGCGGGGATGGTGAAGGCGGTCTCGGCCAGATTGTTCTCATTGGCGATGGCCGCGAGCAGCGCATCGGGCAGCCAGGCGTCGAGCGGCATCACCGCCGCCTGATTGCCGGCAAAGGACCGGTCGGCAAAGGCATCGACCTGGGTGAACGCCAGCCTGGTTCCGCTCATCGCTCCCGCATCTCCCGCAAATGTTCGTCGGCCTGCCCGGCCCGGTCGATCTTGCCCTCCGGGTCGAGGTGGATCAGCACCTCGGTATCGGGAAAGGCACGGGCAAGCCGTCCCTCCATCTCCTCCACCACATCATGCGCCTCGGCAATGGTCATCGCCGGATCGACCCAGACATGGAATTGCGCGAAATCCTGCATGCCGCTGGTGCGGGTGCGCAGATCGTGAATCCCCCGGAACGCCGGATGGTCGTTGGCAAGCGCGATAAAGGCGCGGCGCTTCGGCTCCGGCCATTCGCGGTCCATCAGCTGGTCGACGGCGGTGCGCGCCGCGGACCATGCGCCGCGGATCAGCCACAGTGCAATCGCGATCCCGCCCAGCGCATCGGCCCCGGACAGCCCGGCCCACGCCTCAAGCGCAAGCGCGGCGATGACGCCCAGATTGAGCATCAGATCGGACTGGTAATGCAGATTGTCGGCGGCAATCGCCACCGATCCGGTGCGCCGGATCACCCGCCGCTGCACGGCAAGCAGTGCCGCCGTCACCCCGATCGCCGCCAGCGACACGCCGATCCCCCATTCGGGGCTGGCGGGCGCGGCCCCCGCGACCAGCCGGTCGACCGCGCGCCAGCCAATGCCGGCGGCCGACACCGCGATCAGCCCGACCTGGGCGAGCGCGGCCAGCGCCTCCGCCTTGCCATGGCCGAAGCGGTGGTCATGATCGGCGGGAAGTGCTGCCAGCTGCACCGCCCAGAGCGTGATCAGCGACGCCGCCAGATCGAACCCGGTATCGGCAAGCGAGCCGAGCATCGCGACCGATCCGGTGCGCCAGGCGGCAAAGCCCTTGAGCGCCAGCAGCAGCAGCGCCGCCGACACGCTGGCCAGCGCCGCCATGCGCGTCAGCCGCGCATAAGGGGCCGGATCATGGGCCGGATCGCTGGCCAGATCGCGCGCCGGCCCGGTCATGGATAGAGCAGCGACGTCCGCCAGCCATCGCCGTCGCGTTCGAACAGGCGGCGCTCGTGCAGCCGGTGGGCGCGGTCGAGCCAGAATTCGATCCTGAGCGGCGTGACCCGGTAGCCGCCCCAATGCGGCGGGCGGGGCACATCCTGCCCGTCGAACCGCGCGCGCGCGTCTTCATAGCGCGCCTCGAACGTCGCCCGGTCGGGCAGGGTCCGGGACTGGTCGGACGCCCAGGCGCCCAGCTGCGAATCGCGCGACCGGGAGGCGAAATAGGCATCCGATTCGGCGTCGCCGACGATCGACACCGGCCCTTCGATGCGGATCTGGCGGCGCAGCGATTTCCAGTGGAACAGCAGGGCCGCCTGCGCATTGACGGCCAGATCGCCGGCCTTGCGCCCTTCGCGGTTGGTGTAGAACACGAACCCGTCCGGCCCATGGCCCTTGAGCAGCACCATCCGCACCGCCGGCCGCCCCGCGGCATCGGCAGTCGCAAGCGCCATCGCGTTCGAATCGTTGATCTCGCTCGCTCGCGCCTCCTGATACCAGATGTCGAACAGGGCGAAGGGGTCGGTGAGGGTTTCAAACGGGCTGGCCATGGCCCGGGCCTCTACGCCCGCCCCGCCCGAAATGCCAGCGCCGGGCGGGATCAGAGACCGCGCTTGCGCGCCTGCGGATAGCTGCCGAGCAGCCGCACCCATTTGGTGTGGAAGCGCAGCTCGTCGAGCGCGCGGTCGACCGCCGGATCGCCCGGCATGCCTTCGATATCGGCATAGAATTCGGTCGCCGCAAAGCTGCCGCCGCGCTGATAGCTTTCCAGCTTGGTCATGTTGACGCCGTTGGTCGCAAAGCCGCCCAGCGCCTTGTAGAGCGCGGCGGGGATGTTCTTCACCTCGAAGGTCAGGCTGGTCATCACCGGCACGCCCGCCGCCGGCACCCGCGCCTCGCACGCCAGCACGGTGAAGCGGGTCATGTTGTGCGGCGCATCGGCAATCGATTCGGCAAGCACGTCGAGCCCGTAGAGCGCGGCCGCAAAGCGCGGCGCGATGGCGGCTGCGCCGACCTCGCCCTGCTCCGCCACCAGCGCGGCGGCGGCGGCGGTGTCGGCATAGGGCACCGGCCGGATGCCGCGCGCGCGCAGCCATTGCCGGCTCTGCCCCAGCGCCTGGGGATGGCTGATCGCCTGCGTCACCGGCACCCCGGCGCGGCCGAGCAGGCACGGCTCGATCGGCAGGAAATGTTCATCGACAATCGCCAGCCCGGATTCGGGCAGCAGGAAATGAATGTCGGCCACCCGCCCGTGCAGCGAGTTTTCGATCGGGATCACGGCATGGCCGGCACGCCCCTCGCGCACCGCCTCCAGCGCGTCTTCGAAGCTGAAACAGGGCAAGGGCAGCCCGTCGGGAAAATGGCCGAGCGCGGCCAGATGCGAATTCGCCCCCGGCGCGCCCTGAAAGGCGACGGCGCGCGCGGGATCGGCGGCGGCGGCGGCGGCCATTTCGGCCACAAGCCGCCGGGCGGGTTCGGGATAGCTCTGCACGGGGCGGGGGGTTAGGCAGTTTTGCCGCTTTTGTGAACCCAGACGCCCGCTTGCGGGCGGGCGCGTCTATTCTTAAAGGAACCGCGGCTTTTTAGAGGATCAGGAGCAACATGGACGACCGCAACAACACGATCGCCGGCTGGGTGCTGGGTGCCGGTATCGTGGCGCTGGGCGCCGGCATTGTCTCGAGCGAGCTGTTCAAGGCCGAACGGCCCGAGAAGATGGGTTATCCGATTGCCGGCGTCGTCGAGACGGGCGGCGGCGCGGCGGAAGCCGAGGAATCGATCGAGGCGCGCATGGCCAAGGCCGATCCGGCGGCGGGCGAAAAGAGCTTCGCCAAATGCGCGGCCTGCCATTCGGTCAACAAGGGCGGCGCGAACGGCGTCGGCCCCAATCTGTGGGGCACGGTGGGCAGCAACCATGCCCATGTCGCCGGCTTCGCCTATTCGGATGCGCTCAAGGGCAAGAGCGGCCCGTGGGACTGGGCCAGCCTTGATGCCTGGCTGAAGAGCCCGCGCAAATATGCCGAAGGCACCAAGATGACCTTTGCCGGCATCGGCGACGGGCAGGAACGCGCCAATGTCATCGCCTATCTGAACGCGCAGAGCGATGCGCCCAAGCCGATGCCCGAGGCCCCGGCGGAAGCCGCGCCCGACGCGGCGAGCGAGGAAGCAGCCGCCGAAGCGCCCGCCGAACTCAACGCGGCCGAGGCTCCGGCGGCAGGCGAATAAGCCCGCGCGCCCCGCGCCTGCCGACACAAAAAGGGCCGCGCCCGGGACGATCCGGGCGCGGCCCTTTTTTGCGCTCAAGGTCAGCGATCAGTCGGCAAACGGATCGCGGACGAGGATCGTGTCCTCGCGTTCCGGGCTGGTCGACACCAGCGCGACCGGGCACTGGATCAGTTCTTCGATGCGGCGGATATATTTGATCGCCTGCGCCGGTAGCTGCGCCCAGCTACGCGCGCCGGCGGTCGATTCGGACCAGCCGGGAATCTCTTCATAGATCGGCTCGACCGCCGCCTGATCGGCGGCATGGGCGGGGAAATGGTCGAGCACGCGCCCGCCCAGCCGGTAGCCGGTGCAGATGCGGATCGTCTCCAGCCCGTCGAGCACGTCGAGCTTGGTCAGCGCGATGCCGGTGACGCCCGACACCGCGACCGACTGGCGGACGAGCACGGCATCGAACCAGCCGCAGCGGCGCTTGCGCCCGGTGACGGTGCCGAACTCATGCCCGCGCTCGCCCAGCCGCTGGCCGATTTCGTCCTGCAGCTCGGTCGGGAACGGGCCGGAGCCGACGCGCGTCGTATAGGCCTTGGCGATGCCGAGCACGAAGCCGACCGCCGACGGCCCCAGCCCCGATCCGCCGGCCGCGGTGCCGGCAATGGTGTTGGAGCTGGTGACGAACGGATAGGTGCCGTGATCGACATCGAGCAGCACGCCCTGCGCGCCTTCGAACAGGATGCGCCGCCCGCGCCGCCGCGCCTCGTTGAGCGTCAGCCAGACCGGGCGGGCAAAGGCGAGCACGAAATCGGCAATGCCGCGCAGTTCATCGAGCAACGCCGCACGGTCGATCGGCGGCTCGCCAAACCCGGCGCGCAGCGCGTCATGATGCGCGGTCAGCCGGTCGAGCTGCGGCCCCAGATCGTCGAGATGCGCCAGATCGCACACCCGGATCGCGCGCCGGCCGACCTTGTCCTCATAGGCCGGGCCGATGCCGCGCCGGGTGGTGCCGATCTTGCCCGCGCCGCTCGCATCCTCGCGCAGCGCATCGAGATCGCGGTGAAAGGGCAGGATCAGCGCGCAATTATCGGCGATCATCAGCGTGTCGGGGGTAACGGCGACCCCCTGGCCGCGCAGCTTGTCGACCTCGGCCCGCAGCGCCCAGGGATCGAGCACGACACCATTGCCGATCACCGAGGGCGTGCCGCGCACAATGCCCGACGGCAGCAAGGACAGCTTGTAGACATTCTCGCCGATGACGAGCGTGTGGCCGGCATTGTGGCCGCCCTGAAACCGCACGACCAGATCGGCGCGCTCGGCAAGCCAGTCGACGATCTTGCCCTTGCCCTCGTCGCCCCACTGAGCGCCGATCACCGCCACATTCGCCACGTTTCATCCTCCCGCAGACCCGGCGTCGCCTAGAGAAGCCCGCCCGCCGGGTCCAGCCTCTTTGCTCCCCCGGCACCGTGCAGGCGACAGCGCCATGCCCCCGCGCTATGATGGCGCGGATGGCAGGTGGGGCGATGGACGGGCGGATGGACTGGATCAGCCTGATCGTGGCGGCGGCGCTGCTGCTGGGCGCGACGCCCAATATCGCTGCCCGGACCGGCGAGGCGCGGCTGGTCACGGCCCCGCTCGCGCTCACCCGCATCAGCTATGGCCCCGATCCGCGCCAGACCATCGGCCTGTTCCGGCGCGGCACTGAGACGATGCCGCTGATCGTCTATCTGCATGGCGGCGGATGGAGCGCCGGGACGCCGGCAGCGGGCGAAGGCAGCCAGGCCGAACATTTCACCCGCACCGGCCATGCCTATGCGACCATCGGCTACCGCTTTGTCGGGACGGTGCGGGTCGAGGACCAGCTGGCCGAGATTGCGGGCGCAATCGCGCGGCTGGCGCGGATGCCGGGGATCGATGGCCGCCGGATCGTGCTGATCGGCCACAGCTCGGGCGGGCATCTGGCAGCGATGCTGGGCGCGGACCCGCAATGGCTGGAGCGCGCGGGCGTCCCGCTGGGGGCGGTGCGCGGCGTCGTGCTGCTCGATCCGGCGGCGCTCGACGTCACCGCCATCCTCGGCAGCGGCGCGCGCGGCGGGGCGATCGATGCGTTTTTCCGTCCCGCATTCGGCGATGATCCGGCGCGGCAATGGGCGCTGTCGCCGTTGGCGCATGCCGCCGCGCCCAATGCGGCGGGCTGGCTGATGCTGCACGATGTCGCCAATCCGGGCAGCGGCTGGCAATGCCGCGCGCTGGCGCGCGATCTGGTGCGCGCGGGGGCAGGCCCGGTCTATGTCCAGCCCATTGCCGGGACCAGCCATGTCCGGCTGAACGACGAGATTGGCAGGCCGCTCGACCCCGCGACCGCGCAGATCGACGCGTTTCTGGATCAGCTGCCGGGCGGCTGAACGATCCGGCGGGTCAGCCGAGCGCCACCGCGCCCGCCCCCTCAAGCCGGTGCGAACAGCCAAGCGCGCGCGCATCGCAACGCGCATCGAGCGCGGCGACCGTCGACCAGCCCTGCGCCCGCATCGCCTCGGCCGCCGCCGGATCATGGCCGAGCGGCAGGAACAGCCGGTGATCGGCGGCAGTGCGCGCCACCCGCTCGATCAGCGGATCGGGATAGATCGAGAACCCGACCGCCGGCTCCTCGCACCCGGTGTCGCTCAGGATCGTATAGGTGCCGCCGCGCCCGATTTCGCCCGCCAGCCCGTCGACGAACAGCGAGAAGCCAAGCCAGCTCTGATATTCAAAGCCATGCCGTTCGGTCGGATCGAGGGTGATCTGCGCCGCCCCGCCGATGCGCGCGGCAATCTGTTCGAGCGCGGCGAGCCTGGTGGCGAGCGCGCCGCCACCATCGATGGCGCGCAGCCGCGCGACCGCCTCGGCAAAGGGTCCGGCGGCCTCGATCAGCGGCAGATAGACCTGCGCCCCCGCCGCCACCAGCCCGCCGGCATCCTTGGCATCGAGCAGGCAGCGCACCCGCGCGACATCTGCCGGGGCGAGCGGCAGTGGCCCGGCGGCCAGCACATCGACCAGATCGGGCAGGGTCAGGTCGATGGTGATGCGCGGCGCGCCCGCCGCCGCCAGCGCCTCGATGGCGACCATGGCGATTTCCGCCGCCGCCGCCGCCGAATCGCGGCCGATCAGTTCGGCGCCCAGCTGGGTCATTTCGCGTTCGGGGCGCAGCTGCGTCGCGCGCAGCTTCATCACCGGCCCGCCATAGCTGAGCCGCAGCGGCCGCGCGCGGTGCGCCATGCGCGTGGTGGCGATGCGCCCGACCTGGGTGGTGATGTCGGGGCGCAGCGCCAGCGTGCGCTGCGACACCGGATCGACGACGCGCAGCAGATCGCGCGCCGAGGCCGATTTCAGCCGCCCGACCAGCGATTCCTCGAACTCCGCCAGCGGCGGCGCGACCCGTTCATAGCCATGGCCGGCAACCGCATCGAGCGCGGCGCGCAGGATCGCGGCGGCGGCTTCGGCTTCGGGCGGCAGGCGGTCGCGCAGACCTTCGGGAAGAAGAGCGTGGGTCATGTCGGTCGGTCTCGGCTGGGCGGGCGCGCCGGATGCGGTCAGGCCCGGCGACCAGGGTGCCCGCCGCTCTAGTGCGACGGGCGGGGTTCGACAAGCCGCCGACACCCCGCCCGCCCATTGCCCGCACATTGCGCCCGTCCCGGGCGTCAGCCGAAGTTGAGCGCCATCACCTTGCGCACGCCCGGCAGGCCGCGCAGCGCCGCCAGCAGCGCCTCGCCAACCGCGGTGTCGAGCGACAGCAGCAGCACCGCCTCGCCCCCCGCCGCGCGGCGGCCGAGATGGAAGGTGCCGATATTGACCCCCGCATCGCCAAGCGCGGTGCCGATCCGGCCGATAAAGCCCGGCGCATCCTCGTTCACGACATAGAGCATATGCCCGGCGAGATCGGCCTCGACCTTGATGCCGAACAGCTCGACCAGCCGGGGGTTGCTGTCGCCGAACAGCGTGCCGGCGACCGATTTTTCCCCATCACGGGTGCGCACCGACACGCGCAGCAACGTGTGATAATCGCCCACCCGGTCATGACGGATCTCGCGCACGTCAAGGCCGCGTTCCTTGGCGAGGAACGGCGCGTTCACCATGTTCACCGTGTCCGAATAGACGCGCATCAGCCCGGCAAGCACCGCGCCGGTGATCGGTTTCTGGTTGAGATCGGCGGCCGCGCCCTCGACCTCGATCGCAATGCCCGACAGCGCGTCATGCGCAAGCTGGCCGACCAGGCTGCCCAGCTTTTCGGCCAGCGCCATATAGGGCCGCAGCCGGGGCGCATCCTCGGCCGAGACCGAGGGCATGTTGAGCGCGTTGGTGACCGCGCCGGTCAGCAGATAGTCCGACATCTGTTCGGCGACCTGGATCGCGACATTGATCTGCGCCTCGCTGGTCGATGCGCCCAGATGCGGGGTCGAGACAAAGCCCGGCGTGCCGAACAAGGGCGAGGCGGTGGCCGGTTCCTCGACAAACACGTCAAGCGCGGCCCCCGCGACATGGCCCGAATCGAGCGCATCCTTGAGCGCGGCTTCATCGATCAGCCCGCCGCGCGCGCAGTTGACGATGCGGACGCCCTTCTTGGTCCGCGCCAGATTCTCGCGCGACAGGATGTTGCGCGTCTGGTCGGTCAGCGGGGTGTGCAGGGTGATGAAATCGGCGCGCGCCAGCAGCTCGTCCAGCGTCACTTTCTCCACGCCCAGTTCGCGCGCGCGCTCGACCGACAGGAACGGGTCGAAGGCGATGACCTTCATCTTGAGGCCGATGGCGCGATCCGCGACGATCGAGCCGATATTGCCACAGCCGATCAGCCCCAGCGTCTTGGCGGTCAGCTCGACCCCCATGAAGCGGTTCTTTTCCCATTTGCCGGCCTGGGTGGAGGCATCGGCCTCGGGCAGCTGGCGGGCGAGCGCGAACATCAGCGCGATCGCATGTTCGGCGGTGGTGATCGAATTGCCAAACGGCGTGTTCATGACGACGACGCCGCGCGCCGAGGCGGCGGGAATATCGACATTGTCGACGCCGATGCCGGCGCGGCCGACCACCTTCATCCGGGTGGCGGCGGCGAGCACGTCTTTGGTCACCTTGGTGGCCGAACGGATGGCAAGGCCGTCATAATCGCCGATGATCGCGATCAGCTCGTCCCGGCTGAGGCCGGGGCGTTCATCGACGGTGATGCCGCGTTCGCGGAAGATCGCGGCGGCGCGGGGATCCATTTTGTCGGAAATCAGGACTTTGGGCATGGGTCATGGCCTTTGCAGGGGGACGCCAGGGGAAACGCGGCGAACTGGGAGGGATAAGGGCAGGCAGGATGCGGGCGCGGCCGGTCGCCGCGCCCGCGGATCAGGGGCGCAGCTGCGCCCAGGCCCAGTCGAGCCAGGGGCCGAGCGCGACGATATCGGCGGTGTCGACCGTCGCCCCGCACCAGATGCGCAGGCCCGGCGGCGCGTCGCGATAGCCGGCAATGTCATAGGCCGCGCCTTCGGCCTCGAGCAGCCCGGCGAGCTTCTTGACCAGCGCGGCCTGCCCGGCCTCGTCCAGCCCGGCGACCGCTGAATCGGCAAACTTCAGGCACACCGAAGTGGTCGAGCGCGTGGCCGGATCGACCGCCAGATGATCGAGCCAGGGCCGCGCGGCGACGATGGCGTCGAGCGCGGCGGCATTGGCATTGGTGCGCGCGATCAGCGCATCCAGCCCGCCCAGCCCGTCGGCCCATTCGAGCGCGAAGATATAATCCTCGACCGCCAGCATCGACGGGGTGTTGATCGTCTCGCCGGTGAAAATGCCCTCGATCAGCTTGCCGCCCTTGGTCATGCGGAAGATCTTGGGCAGCGGCCAGGCCGGGACATGGCTTTCCAGCCGCTCGACCGCGCGCGGGCCGAGGATCAGCACGCCGTGCCCGCCCTCGCCACCCAGCACCTTCTGCCAGCTATAGGTGCAGACATCGATCTTGTCCCAGGGCAGGTCCATCGCGAACACCGCGCTGGTCGAATCGGCGATGGTCAGCCCCTGCCGGTCGGCGGGGATCCAGTCGCCGTTCGGCACGCGCACGCCCGAGGTGGTGCCATTCCAGGTGAAGATGACGTCATGGCTGAAATCGACCGCGCCCAGATCGGGCAGCGCGCCATAGGGCGCCTTGAGGACGGTCGGATCGAGGCGCAGCTGCTTGACCGCATCGGTCACCCAGCCTTCGCCAAAGCTTTCCCAGGCAAGCAGCGTCACCGGCCGCGCGCCGAGCAGCGACCACATCGCCATTTCGACCGCGCCGGTATCCGAGGCGGGGACGATGCCGATGCGGTGGGTATCGGGAACGCGCAGGATCTTGCGCGTCAGGTCGATCGCATGCGCGAGCCGCGCCTTGCCGAGCTTCGACCGGTGTGAGCGGCCGAGCAC
Source organism: Sphingomonas sp. UBA1000 (assembly GCA_002291855.1). Lineage (GTDB taxonomy): Bacteria > Pseudomonadota > Alphaproteobacteria > Sphingomonadales > Sphingomonadaceae > Sphingomonas_B. Next base: position 3,628 of record DBAW01000238.1, on the reverse strand, counting down.
ATCGGTCGCCAGCCGGTCGGTCGACCAGCCGGGAGGCTTGGCGCAGGGTCCGGACGAGAAAAAGGGGCGGGCCGGGCGTTCCGCGGGCTTGTCGGCAGCGGCGGGACGGACTCCGGGCGTCGGGGCAGTGTCGGTCACAGTCATAAACTCTCCTCGCAGAGAGCACGCGCCGCGTTGGGACGGCGTGGCCCGCAACCGGCCTTAGAGGCAAAGCGGGGGAAGTCAATCCGGCGATGCCCCCGCATCCGCGCCGCCGGGCCGGCGCGAAACTGCGGCCGGGCGCGGCAACGATGCTTGGCGCGGGCCGGTTTCGGGCCGATAAACAGCGTCATGCGCGGTCTTGGGGCACGAACTGGGGTGGCATTGCTGTGCGTGGCCGTTGCCGGCTGTGCGGGCGGCGACCGCGCCGCGCGGCGGGACCCGGCGACACCGGCGCGCCCGTCGGGCATCGATTCGCCGGAGATCCGCCAGTGCCTCGCCGATCTGGCGACGGTCGGCGCGCGGGTGACGCCCTTGCCCGACCGCGATCATGGCCAGGGCTGTTCGGCCTATGGCAGCGTCCGGCTCGACCAGGCGAGCGTGCCGGTGTCCAATCTCGGCCCGATGCGCTGCCCGCTCGCCCGCGCCTTTGCCGGCTGGCTGCGCCACGGCGTCGGCGCGGCGGCGCGCGTCTATTTCGGCACCGATCTGGCGCGGGTCGAAAGCTATGGCAGCTATGCCTGCCGCAACATCAACGGCGCACAGGCGGGCCGGCGCTCCGAACATGCCCGGGCCAATGCCGTCGACATCGCCGCCTTCGTTCTTGCCGACGGGCGGCGGATCAGCATCAAGGCGGACTGGCGCTCACCCGATCCGCAGGTGCGCGCGTTCATGGCCGCGATCCACGCCTCGGCGTGCAAGCGCTTCGCGACCGTGCTCGGCCCCGATTACAACGCGCTCCACGCCGATCATCTGCATCTCGACATGGGCCGGGGTCCGTTCTGCCGCTGAGCGTGTCGGCACCGCCGGCCTTTGCCTTTGCCGCGCCGGGTCGCTACATGCCCGGGATGACAGACACTCGCGTTCCCTCCCGCGTCTTCCCGCCGGCCTCTGAGGAGGCGGAAGCCGCCCGGCACTTCACCCAGACCCCGCAGACCGCGCACCCCGCCTATCGGCTGGCGTTCCAGGATCATGAATTCCTGCTGCGCGAGGATCTGCGTCCGGTGCGCTTCCAGCTCGAGCTGCTGAAGCCCGAGCTGCTGCTCGACGAAGCCGGCATCGGCTCGACCTTCGTGTTCTACGGCTCGGCCCGCATTCCCGAGCCGGACAAGGCGGCGGCGCTGCTCGACAAGGCGACCGACGCGCGCAGCCGCGCGATCGCCGAGCGGCTGGCGGCCAAGGCCCGCTATTACGAGGTCGCGCGCGAGCTGGCGCGCCTTGCCAGCGGCACCCCCGCCGACACGTCCGGCCGGCACCAGTTCGTGGTGTGTTCGGGCGGCGGCCCGTCGATCATGGAAGCCGCCAATCGCGGCGCGCAGGATGTCGGCCGGGAATCGGTCGGCCTCAACATCGTGCTGCCGCACGAACAGACGCCCAACCCCTATGTGACGCCGGGGCTGAGCTTCCAGTTCCATTATTTCGCGCTGCGTAAGATGCACTTCCTGCTGCGCGCACGCGCGGTGGCGGTGTTCCCCGGCGGCTTCGGCACGTTCGACGAATTCTTCGAGCTGCTGACGCTGATGCAGACCGGCAAGGTGCAGCCGATCCCGGTGCTGCTCTATGGCCGCGAGTTCTGGGACAAGGTGATCAACTTCGAAGCGCTCGCCGATGAAGGCGTGATCGCCCACAAGGATCTGAGCCTGTTCCACTATGTCGAAACGGCCGAAGAAGGCTGGGAGTTTGTCTGCAACTGGTGGCGCGGCGACTGCTGAGCCCCGGTGACGCCGGGCGGCCGCGCTGGCTGCCCTGCTCATACCTCCCGCCCCGCCTCCCCACCCGGCCACCAATGATACCATCAGGCTATGGTGGCCGAGTGGGGAGGCGGGGCGGGAGGTGCATGGGTTCGCATTAGCGCACCCTGATATCAGCGCCCGGTCTGGGCGCGGTGCAGCAGCTTCTGATCGGCCAGCACCAGCGCCATCATCGCCTCTACGACCGGCACGCCGCGAATGCCGACGCACGGATCATGCCGCCCGCGCGTCGCGATCTGCGTCGCATCGCCGGCCGGCGTCACCGTGTCGACCGGGGTCAGGATCGAGCTGGTCGGCTTGAAAGCGACGCGCAGCCTGACCGGCTGGCCGGTGGCGATGCCGCCGGCAATCCCGCCGGCATGGTTACTGGCAAAGACCGGCAGCCCGTCCGGCCCGGGGCGCATCGCATCGGCATTGCCCTCCCCGCTCAGCCGCGCGGCGGCAAAGCCGTCGCCGATCTCGACGCCCTTGACCGCGTTGATCGACATCATCGCCCCGGCCAGCTCGGCATCGAGCTTGGCATAAAGCGGCGCGCCCCAGCCGGCGGGCACGCCCACCGCCTCGCACGTCACCACCGCGCCCAGCGACGATCCCGCCTTGCGCGCGGCATCGACCATCGCTTCCCAGCGCGTCGCCGCCGCCGCATCGGGGCAGAAAAACGGATTGGCGTCGATCTCAGCATCGTCGAACGCGGTCGCGGCATCGCCGCCCAGTTCGCTCACCCAGGCGCGGATGCGCACTTCGGGGATGACGAGCCGGGCGACCGCGCCCGCCGCCACCCGCGCCGCCGTCTCGCGCGCCGAGGACCGGCCGCCGCCGCGCGGATCGCGCAGGCCGTATTTGGCGTCATAGGCATAATCGGCATGGCCGGGGCGATAGGCGCGGGCGACCTCGGCATAATCGCGTGAGCGCTGGTCGACATTCTCGATCATCAGGCTGATCGGGGTGCCGGTCGTCCGCCCTTCATAGACGCCCGACAGGATCCGCACCGCATCCGGTTCCTGCCGCTGGGTGGTGAAGCGCGACTGGCCCGGCCGCCGCCGGTCGAGCCAGGGCTGGATATCGGCTTCGGCCAGCGCCAGCCCGGGCGGGCAGCCATCGACCACCGCGCCCAGCGCCGGGCCGTGCGATTCGCCCCAGCTGGTGAACCGGAACATCCGCCCGAAGCTGTTGACGCTCATCGTCCTCGCCCGCCGCCGCTCAGGCCAGCGCGATGTCGGGCGCGTCCTCGGCCTTCATGCCGATGACGTTATAGCCGGCATCGACATGATGCGTCTCGCCGGTGACGCCCGAGGCCAGATCGCTGAGCAGATACAGCCCCGCCCCGCCGACATCCTCGATGGTCACGTTGCGGCGCAGCGGCGCGTTCAGCTCGTTCCACTTCATGATGTAGCGGAAATCGCCGATGCCCGAGGCGGCAAGCGTCTTGATCGGCCCGGCCGAGATCGCGTTGACGCGGATATTCTCCGGCCCCAGATCCATCGCCAGATATTTGACGCTGGTCTCGAGCGCCGCCTTGGCCACGCCCATGACATTGTAATGCGGAATGACCTTTTCCGCGCCATAATAGCTGAGCGTCAGCAGCGACCCGCCCTCGGGCATCAGCGCGCGCGCGCGCCGCGCCACCGCGACAAAGCTGTGGGCGCTGTTGTTCATCGTCAGCAGAAAATTGTCGAGTC